>JAUWMK010000306.1 GCA_030613185.1 Promethearchaeum sp. | reverse complement strand
CCAAGGATATTTTATCGTATTCTTTCCGCTATAATTGTCTCGTGAACAAAGAAGATGGCATAAACATCAAAAATTTACTTCTCAATTCTTTTCAACTTAGCAATTAACCATATTTTGCGGAAACCGTAATAAAAATGAGAGTTTTGTCTTTAATGAGATTTCTAGACTCTCTGACAAAAATTTTTCTCAATTATTCTTCAATTGATAAAAATTGGTCTCGCAATTTTTCATATATCTAATTGGATTTTATAGAATTAGTTAATACTAAATGAAATTCTATTCGGTGAAAAAATATGGAAAATTTTGAATATCAAACAATTCCTTATATAAAATCTGAACATACCAATCAAGAATACAAAAAAAAAACTGAACCAACTGCTTCTTCAATTGAAGAACAATATTTTGATCTTCCTTTTAAAGAACGCATGAAAATTCATAATAAACGCATGAAACTAAAAATAAAAGCCAAAACAAAAGAATGGAAAGCAATTGCTAAAGTTAAAAATGAGAAATTTCGAGCAAAAAGTAAAGAAATACGTGAAAAAATGCTTGAAAAAAAACGAAAAATCAATCAAAAAATTCATTCTAAAATAGAAGTACAAAAAGCACAAGAAAAACAGCGCCAACAACATAAGATTCTTCAAAATCAATATACAGTGGACATTCTACCTACAGAACCTTCTAAATTTTGTTCTGAATGCGGAGTTCAAGTGAGTTTTTCAGGAAAATTCTGTCCTGGATGTGGAGCATTGCACTGAATTTCTATTTTTTTAACATATTTTTGAACATATTTTTGAACATTAAAAATTAAAAGTCGTATTCATTGGATGTTTTTTAAACTTCCATCAATTTATTTGCTTGAAGTACTTGAATTTTTTTTACATTCTCTTCTATTTCACATTAAAATAATTATCATCTTATATAAAGTGACAAATATTGGTTTCCAGATAGAATATAATCATAATCTCCTTCATTGAAATAATAAATAATAATGTGAAAAATTATGACTTATTGTTCAAATTGTGGAGCTAACAACGAATCGGGAACAATTTATTGTTTTAATTGTGGTTCTAAGATTGAAATTCTAGTGCAACCTTCCCAACAACCCGAGAAATATGTAGAAGAAGTAGATGTACCTCAATATACTTCTAATAATGATAGAATGAATAAATCAATTCAGCCTAAACCAATTCTAAAACATAAAGCAGGAAAAATATTTGCTATAGTATTAATTGTTTTAATTGTATCAAGTGGAGCATCTTTACTTGCATCATCTGTTCAATTTGAAATGCAAGAAGATCGGATTTACACTTACGGATCTGAAGAAATACCTATAGAATTAGCATTTACATTTGATGTTAGTAGCGCAAAAATTGTATTTCAATTTAATTCTTCACCAATAGAAGATATTATAAAAATAGAAGCGAATTTTGATTTCGAAGCCCGTGGTAATGAAAAATGTAGTTTGGAAGAATTTTATGATATAGTTTGGGAAACATCCGAAACTTCAGTTCTATTTGGTGTATATCAAAATGAATGGTTCCATTGGGCAATGTGGGATCAGAGTATCATAACAGTTACGCTACGAAACGATATTGTTTTTGATTTGGATATTGATACAGGGTCTGGTAGTGTTTTATTTGATGTTCCAGAAGGAATAAATTTTTCCAATTTAGATATTTACACAGGATCCGGTAGTATTTATTTGGATCTGAATGGTAGTTCAATTATTACGAATGATATTAATCTCGGTACAGGATCTGGGAACATTCATGCAGATATAAAAAATACAACAATAAAGAATTCATTAGAAGCGGACACTGGTTCGGGATCATTGGATCTTGTTTTTGATGATTTAGATTTGGCAAATACTTTAAATTTAAAAACTGGATCTGGAACTATGGTTATTTCAAGTATCAATTCTAAATTTTCAAATGGAATTACATCAAATACAGGTTCTGGGAGTGTTTGGTATAAATTAACCAATACAACCCTTGGTGGAGATTTTGATGTTGATATTGGTTCAGGAGGTTTCAATCTCATTTCTGAAGATATAACCTTGTTAAATAATATTAATTGGGATATTGATGGGGGAAGCGGTAATATTAACATTGATATAATACAGCATCATTCCCTTGGAAGTTTAATAACTGGAGATATTGAAACAGGGAGTGGAAGAGTGATTTTGAATTTAGATATGAATTCTACAATTGTTCCATCAAATTGGGAATGCGATGTTGGAAGTGGAGATGTTTCTTTTAATTTGGAAAACCCTATTGGGTATAATTTTATGGATGAAACCTTGACCAGTCAGAGTTTCGATGGGACAACAGGATTCGATCTATTTTTAGAAACAGGATCCGGTAATATTGATATCAATAATTAATTAATATGAGATTTTTTCATTTTCATTAAAAATTCAATTTTTTTTTTTTTCAAATTTTATTCCAATCTTTAATCCTTTCACAAGTTCCTAGTCCTAATATCCTTATACATAAAATTTTTGAAAATTTATTAACAGAAAGAACGTATTTGTTCATATGTCTACTGAAACTGGAAGACAGAAAGGAATACACAACCCAGTTTTTTGGATAGGGATTCAAAAAAATCAAAAAAAAAAAATAGATGAAGAAAAGGTTTAGGAAGAGAAATTTGTTAAAGATGTATTCCTTTCTATCTTTTAGTGAATTCCCATGAGTTTGAATAAATTTTATGGAGTTGTAAAAGTCAATTCGCGTGGTCAAATTGGAATACCTAAACAAACACGAGAAGATTTTAATTTTTCTTCAGGTGATAATCTTGCATTATTAGTGGGTGTCCTACCTCACAGTAAAGATGCTATGATGCTTATGAAAGCCGAAGAATGGTATGCCATACCCGAATCTGCACCAATTAAGAATTCAAAAAATCATGAGTTTATTGGCTTTGTTAAGCTTGCAGAACGGGGACAAATTGTTATTCCAAAGAAAATCAGATCGCAGTATGGAATTGAAGTTGGACTGCAAATTTTAATTCTTTCGCATGATAAAACGCATAGTGTCCTTTTAGCTCTATTAAATCAAGAATCTCTTGGAAAATGGGCAGCAAATATGATAGAAGGACCAGAATAGTATAATTTTGTATAAACCATTTTATCACAACCATAATTTTAAAAGTAATTTTTCATTATTTCATATTAATATGAAATTCATATTTTTATGTTTGGAAATTATGATTAAATTTAGGAGTGTCTTAAACTTATGGTAATGATTGACAATATTCCTTCCATATTATTTCTCTGGTCTTATATGGCAATAATTTGGGGGAATCTAATTCAAATTTGGAAAAATAAACCTCTGAAGATTGAGAAATCTTGGAAAATGTTATTTGGTGCATTTTTCCTATTAGCTTTTGGAGATGTTTTTCATCTCCTTCCTCGAACCTATTTATGGTACATGTATTCTTTTGAAAATCAAACTGCAATATATACCAGTTCAATGGGAGTTTTTATTTCAGGTTTTGGTTTGATATTAACTGGAATAACCATGACCTTTTTCTATCTTCTTTTCTATTTATTTTGGAAAGAACAGTATATCAACCAAAGAAATTGCCCAGGATTAAAAGGAATTAAAGAGAAAATTAAGATTTTTGATGGAATTATTTATATATCTATATTAATTCGAATTATCTTAATACTGATGCCATGGAACAATTACGGAAGTGCACCGATATATTATTTTGGAATTTTTAGTTTTAGATTAATCACCAATCTTCCACTTTACATCATAGGAATTGAAATATTATATCTTTTTCTGAAATCTTATAACGTTACTAAAGATTCTAAAGAGATTCATCCCGATATTAATACTGCAATTAAGCAAAGTTCGATTTGGATAATTGTCTCATACGTTATGTATACTTTTCCTCTATTGGGGATTAATTTAATTCCTCTATTAGGAATTCTCATGATTCCGAAAACGATTGCTTATTTAATTGTTTTATATTATATGAAGAAATTTATATTGCTAAATCCTTCTTTAACGCAAAAATCTCAGCAATCAATTAAAACTCAAATTGAAATGAAACAAGAATAAAGCTAAAAAAGATTATAATCTATTGTTTTTGTCACTTTTTTTAACTTTTTATCTGTCGGTCTGAAAAAAACCAGACCGCACAGAGTAAAACAAAGTTGGACCATTCTATACCTCTTTTTTTTTATTACTTCCTTTAGAATCTACGCTGCGCGAACTATTTTTCAATTTAACGAGTAACCAGCCCCGTAACTTTATATTATGGTAGGTTTTCCCATTTTTATGTTTTTCAATTTTCGTACCAACTCCATAAATAAAATGACCCATGTGATTACTATAAAGAGTCTTCATTTCACTATCTCCAATTACACTAACCGACGTCTTGTTATACCTTAATAGCATCGAGAATGCATCATTTTCTTCATCTATTGTAAAAACACTTGGATTTTCAGGAATACGTAATGGAAATATAGTATTAATCTCATCAAACGGCTCTCCCCCCAAAGGCACATAGGGAATGCGGTTTTTTAATTTCTTATATTCCGAGTTACTTAACGGTAAACTCATTTGATACTCCTTTTGGGCTTTTAATTCATGTCCATCAAACTCCACTATCTTTTTCATATTATCACCTCCGTTTGTAATCGCTCAAACCCGCTCGGAAAATTATATTTCCGCATGAACAGTTCAAAATCTCGTTTAACTGCCGCTACTCTTTGATCATCATTGCTCCACACCTCAATTTTTGCCAAGAATCCTGCCATATCAGTTTGCAGTAATCGCATCTTTGTATAAGCCCAGGCTTGACGCTTCCGTTTGGGCATACTTTTTCCCAATTTAATGCCCTTTTCCCCTTGATAGATTAGATTTCTCTTATATTCAATATTAGGATCATATTTTTGACTCATTTTCAAACAAAAGAATACTTTTCTTGCCAACTTTGCGGCAATCTTGAACTTCAATTTTAACTTGGGCCGTTTGTCCTTTACGAATCTCTCACTGTAGCGTACCATGTCATTTTTAATTCCAACCGCAGTGTTTTCTTTGGCTTGTCTTAATAATGATCCTGTAGCAACAACATATAATTGCTTTAAGTTATGGTTTGAAAATTTATTGGGGGTAGCCTTTGAAACCACCTTTTCCTTTTCAGATTTCTCGCTTATATATCCGCTGGTTCCTTCTCTCGGTGATATACCGCAATAAGAAAGGTAATGGGAAAACGAATGAAAACGCGTGATATAACCGCTTTCAAGAATAATTACCGCTGCCGATAAAATTCCAACCCCATTACATTCTTTCAATGAAGATAATTTCTCTTTTAATACCATGTCATCATTAATTCTCCTCAATAATGCTGATTCCACCATCTCCAAATTCACCTCGGTCTGTCCCATCATACCGAACAACAGAAGAATATTTGCCTTAAACATCTTTGACATGTTGAAATTCAGCCAATTTATGTAGTTATTTCTATTCTTTTTCACAATATAATGATTCTTGTGAATCTTCACAGCTTCTCCAATAGTTCCATCCGATTCCAAAAAGGTTTGAATTATTTTCATCTCCCATTCTTTCTCAAATAAAAATTTATACGTGAAACCCGCTGATGCGAATATCTTTCTACTTGCATTTTTAAGTCGCACATATTCACGCATAATTTTTCTTCGTTGCCGTAATAATTCGCGTAAAGCAAATTCATCTTTAGTTGGAAT
>JAUWMK010000302.1 GCA_030613185.1 Promethearchaeum sp. | reverse complement strand
GGTCCACCAAAAGCAGGTCCTCCATCTGGTCCTCCATCTGGTCCACCAAAAGCAGGTCCTCCAAAAGCAGGTCCTCCATCAGGTCCTCCAAAAGGAGATCCTAAAGCTTCATCATCAAAATTACCTCCTCCTCCAAAGTTACCGCCTGCTCCTGGTAGTGCAGGTCCTCCATCAGGACCCCCGGGAGCTGTGAAAACACCATCTTTTGCTCAAAGACCAGCTGCACCAATTACCCCTCCATCAGCAGGGTCTCCTGCAACTTCGGGTAAAAGTGAACCTGGATTAGGTGGGTTGCGAGATGAGATGTTGAAGGAATTAGAACGTCTAAAGAAGATTATGCGTGGTTCATAACCTTTTTCCACTTTTTTTTTTTAATTTAAAAGTTATTTTGGTTTTCATTACTAAATATTATCCTAGTTTAAATTGCTATATGAAAATGCAATAGGGAGGTTTTAATAATGGAAACAAATCTAATGCTTTTAATTATAAGTACATCTTTGAAATCGATTGTTATATTTTCTTTGGGAACAATATTATTTAGAAAATGGTTGAATCAAAATCAGAGATATTATTCTGATTTTCCATTTTTGAACTCTTTGGGTTTTTATTTCTACGCTATTGGAAAAATCTTTGATATTTATTTATATATTAGATTTCAATCTAATGATACTTCAGGTATAATAAATGATTCTCAAGTTTTAGTTTTTGCTAAAGCAAGATTTCTTCTAAGTCCTGTGATTGTATTGATCCCATATGTAATCTTAATGCTTGTTATTTGGTTTCAAGGAAAGAAAAAACTACAAATCGGAATCGGTTTGGGATGGGCCATAATTAGTATATTTGCTGTTTTAATTGTTCGATCTTACCCGCAATTATTGATGGTAAATGCAGCAATCGCTTTTCCTCCGATTTTTCTTTCAATAATTACATTTGGGATAATAAATCATCAGAAAAGATTACCACAGATAAATTCCTTGATATTAATGATCGGGTGGAGTTCATACGTGGTTTCTCAATTGATAAGATCAATATGGGTTAATTTAGGATCTGGAACATGGGGGCTCTCCTATGTTGCAGAACTGATAGAAATGTTTACTTTTGTGATTATTGGAATTGGTTTTTTGATTCCTGCATTTTATCAAAAATCAGAAGAACAATCTAACATATTTCAAAAGGAAATTAATGATTATGGAGAAAATGTAGAATATCCAGATATTTTGTCGTCATATCTCTAACCAAATTTCTATCATCTCCTTTTTTTCATATTTTATTCTATTTTAAAATTGAAGTCCTTTAGGTATTAAATGTTTTTGAGCGTGAAATACGCTTATTTTGAATATTAATTATTTTTTGATATAAAGTTTTTATATCCAAAGAAATAGGAAGTAAATTTATGATTGTTTCATCAAAATTTTTCCTATTTTTATCTTTAAATTCTATTTGACTAGATTTAAAATTTTTATTCATGAGAGGAGATGCAAGTTGATTAATAATATCAATATTTTCTTTAGTAAGTAGTAATGGATCTAATAGAATTATCTCTCCAATATTAAAAGTTGCAGTATCTAATGCGCCTCCGCCAAAGTTAGTCCTTCCTTGAAGTTCAATGGATAACATTGAGAGTGCACTTAATAATAAATTAAAAACTAGCTTTTCTTGACCTAAATACTCTTTTTTTAAGTTTATTTTATAGAAAGTATTATTTGGAATAAAAAATTCTTCAGAATAGCCAATTTTATATGAAGTATTGAAGATTTTCTGAAAAATGATTATTGGAGATTCTATATTAATGCTATTGGAATCAATTAAATTTGATGTTAAACTATACCAATTTCTTGATTTATTTTTGTTTTTCTCTATAAATGATGCTAAATTCTGTATTCCTGTAATATATTCTCCTTTTCTTGCTCCTTTTTTGATTTTGATTTTCTTTTTCTCACCATACTGAATGTATTCTAAGGTTTTAACAAATTTCCCTTTTTTCAATTCAATTTTAGATTTTTTGCAGCTAAATAATTTAGTGGTTAATGTATCTGGATCAAGATATGGCTTAGAAAAGTGTTTTGGGGATGAAATAATCGGAAGAAGAAATTCATGATCTAATGCAATTTTATCACCATAGCCATTCAAATAGAAATTCTCATCAATTTTATTCAATATAAAAAAATCGTTACAATTTGTAGTCAAACCACGTTGGACATTTGCAATATCTCTTAAATATACGATATTTTTTCCACATTTTTTTGTTAATTCAAAATAAAAAGAAGGAGCATTGAAAAAATAATTTGCCCAATTATAACCTACATAATTTATCTTGTTTTTATTATCAAATGAATTATTTTTCTTCAATGAAAAAATAAAATTCTGGGAACAAGAAAATTCACGAAATAATTCATTTTCTATAATCTTAAAATCGGAGTTAGAAGTCTTAGATTGAGTAGAATAATTATTTTCACAGAATTTCTTTATAATACCACTAATATTTTTTCGATTAAGCAATTTATCGTAAGGAATTCTCCATTTGATGAATTTTACAGCATTATTCTTATCTATATTTTCTATTGGCTTCTGAATAATTGTTATAACTGTATTAATTTGTGCTGATTGAAATGATCGATATTCATTATCAAAAATTTGCTTTATTTTATAAAATCTACATATGTATTCTTGGAAATTATAACCATACTTCACATTCATCCATGAATTTGATACAATATATGCAAGAATTCCTTTAGAACGTAATTTTTTTAAACCGTGGTAAAAAAAATACATATAATAATCCAACCTACTTTTCTCAGTTTCTGTAATATTTGGAATTGATTTTAAAGATGAATGTAGTTGGTTTCGATATAAAATATTAGATTTTGGAGAATTATTTTGAATATTAAATATATCTCTATGCCGAATATATGGTGGATTTCCAATAATTATATCAAATCCTTCATTATTGATATCTAATTGTTCATTTTCAAGGATAAAATCACCATGTAAAATGTTTATACTAGAAAGATAGGTATTCTTGATTTCTTCAATTTCTTTAAATTTTTTTCCGAACTTTGTTGATATTAATGCCCATAACCGGAATTGAGCTGTGTATACGGCCCATTTATTTACATCAATTCCAAAGATGGAAGGAAATTGCATTAGTTTCTGATCAAAATTTAAAATTTTATAAATATTAAGGAAGAAATCAAGAATTTGATATAAAAATGAACCTGATCCACAAGCCGGATCTAATATTCGTAAATTTTGAAAGAATTCCAAATATTTCATGAGATATCCTAATTCTCGCGGTGAAAATTCTTTTTGATTTTTAGAAATTTTTAAAATTATGTCAATTATATAATCTTTATCTGATTTTGAAATATTTGAGTGGTTAACAATAAAATGGTTATTAATAGCCATTAAAACTGAAAATTTTATCTCCGGAAGAGGTGTGTAGAAAACACCTTTTTGAATTTTTTTTTTTTGTTCTATGTTCTGCGCTTTTTCAAAAATTTCACCTATAATTCCTGGATGTATAATATTTTCATTATTCCTTTTTTCTCCTTTATCCTCTAATATTTCAATTAAACAGAATTCTCTCGAATCCCAAAGGTTATTATAAAGCAATTCTAGTTGTTTTTTATTTAATATCCACTTGGAAAACTTATTTGATTCTTCATTATCTTGGAACATATTAGGGAGATTTCTAATGGAAATTTTCATTTTCTCATCTAATAATTTTTGAATGGCGCTTAGATCAAACTTGTATTCATTAGTATTACTTTTTTTTTTAAAAAATTGGAAAAAAATTGCTTTTTTTTTATCTTTTTGTTCAAGTAGATGGTTAAAATTTGAAAAATATATGCAACCGAATGCCAATAGTTGACCTAAGAAATAATGGATTGTATTTGCGATATCTTCAGAAAAGGTATCAATATCAATTAAAAGATTTTGAATTATTTTAAAAGCTCTGAGATAATCATTCAATATTTTACCTTTATTTCCTCTATCCACAGTATTTTTTTCATTTTCAAAATTATAAAAAGTTTTATTTGTAAAAAATAAACCATTGAATAGATAAAATTTGATAATTTTCGAGATAAATACTTGGCCTTGGTTAAATAAAATTTCCCTTGAAAATAACCATCCTATCACCTTAAAAAATGTCCCAAAAATAATTTTTGATAAAGAATTCGATTCATATGATACTATTTGGTTAATGGGAGTTTGGAAACGAAGTCAAGAAAGTAAATTTATTGCAAGTACTCATAATGGTTTATTAAAGGATTATAAAAATGCTTTAGAAGATTTTTCGGTTGATGACGTAATAGGTTCTCCTTATGCAATATATGAGTATGATGTTGATCCTAAATTAGGAGGGTTTGATGGTTTAAATATATTTTATAATGAATTAAAATCCAGAAATAAAAAATTGATTTTAGATTTCGTTCCTAACCATCTATCCCGTGATAATCCTTTGAGAGAGACTCATCCTGAATATTTTATTCAAGGTTCTGAAATTGATTCTCAAATAAATCCAACAACTTTTTTTAAAATCAAAAATAATATATTTGCTCATGGGAAAGATCCTTACTTTCCTGCATGGACAGATACTTTACAAGTAAATCCATTCTCAAAAGAATTACGAAAGCAAGTTATCGAAATATTACGTAAAATTGCAAATACATGTGATGGAGTTCGGTGTGATATGGCCATGCTTCTTACAAACTCCGTTTTTCAAAAAACATGGGGTCTTTATGCAGATAAACCATTAGAGAAAGAATTTTGGGTAGATATAATAAATGGAATTAAAAAAATATGTCCAAATTTCATATTTATAGCAGAAGTCTACTGGGATATGGAATGGGAATTAATCCAACAAGGCTTTGATTTTTGTTATGATAAAAGATTATATGATAGGTTATTACACAGTTCAGTAGGGGAAATAAAGGGACATCTTCATGCTGAATTGAATTATCAGAATCATTTAGTTCGATTTATAGAAAATCATGATGAGCCAAGAGCTATCAATAGTTTTGGTTTAGAAAAATCTCTTGCAGCTGCAATGATCACATTGACTCTTCCCGGTTGTAAATTAGTTCATTATGGCCAAAATGCGGGTTTTTCAATAAAATTACCTGTTCAATTAGGACGTTATCCCTCAGAATCTCCTAATATTGAAATTCAGAAAATCTATGATAATTTTCTTAAAGTTTTATCAAAAGATATCCCTTTTAATGGAACTTGGAAATTAATTGATGCAAGAAATCCCTTGATAATTCATTATTGGAAGGATTATTCAACATACTCAATTATTTTTTGTAATTATTCTGGCAATCTATTAGAAGATGTTATTGATTTAGATTATTTATTTGGGAAAAAAGTCCATATCGATGAAATTTTAGTTGAGCCAATATTTTCAAGAAAATACAAAAACCGAAATCATGAAAATTTCAATTTAAATGAACATCATATTAATCTAAGGTTATATCCTTGGGAATTTCTTATTTTGAAGGTAATTTTTAGATGATTATTAAGAAAAACAAGTTGAAATTCAAAACAATTTTTTTCTGGAAATAAAATTAAAATAATCTTAAAAATCATAGTTGTAAAAATCAATCAAGAATGGAACCAATCGCAACTAAAAATAATATTCTTGAAGAATTTAATTCACTATTCTATCCAAAATCAATTGCTATAGTTGGAGCTTCTAAAAATAAAATAGGGGGAAGTAAATTTTGGTTAGCACTTCAATATACTGGATTTGAAGATATAGGTGGAAAATCTTATCTAATTAATCCAAAATTATC
>JAUWMK010000384.1 GCA_030613185.1 Promethearchaeum sp. | reverse complement strand
TTATGATCTTGGCGATGTGAAAGAACGGTTGAATTCTCCGATTGAATCAGTTGCATATTTTGTTCAAATTGACAGTGAAGATTTTTCAAAAAACTGCACAATTTGGACCAAATTCAGGCTAAATTTATCCAAATGGTTATTTCATATTTTCATACCGATTTATATTCGACAATGGAAGAAGCGAATAGATTTTTCCCAAAAAAAATAGTAAAATCAATAAAGTCCGAAATCACGACTTTATATGTTACAAACCATTTGGCAAATATATTTGAAGATTTGTTGAGAGATGAACATTTGGAACAAGGTCCCAGCGGAGAACTTATAAAATCCAGTGATTATTTCAATAAAAATACGCTACAGAAATTTTTCCAAAATGATAAAGGAAATATTGTAAATAAACCAATTTCTAATTTCTATGTTTCTTTTCTGGATTCTCTTAGAAAGAATTCTAGAGATCATCAACGAAACTATATGAGAAAAGTTATATTGGGAAATTCTCAGTATTATAAAGCTCTAAAAATATCTACTTCTTCAGATGAGATAATGATGTTAATGAATCTTGAAGGGACTTTCGAAGGGAACGTAAAAATTATCAGATTCCTTAATAGAATATTCCCTGCTTTAGATTTTCAAGATTCCGATGGAATAATTCATAAAGAAGGAGGAGCATTAGAGACATTCCTTCCACAACTGTTCAAGTATCCGAAATTAAAGGAAATAGTCAATAATGATGCTATTTTTGCAGATTTAATCGGGACATGGGAGATATTGGTTCTTAGTGATGATACTGTTTCAAATATTAAAAGACTATTCAGAGCCTATATAACACAAAAATATCCCGAATTAAAGAAAGATATATCACACCTCTTCACGCAATTTAACAGAGAGACATCTATTGTCAAAAATCTTCTTAATTCAATTAGAAATCTTGTGCTTAAAAATAAATTTACTTCAAAACCTTTTGCAGGAAAAATTTCAGCAAGTAATTCATTCATGAAAACGTTAGATAGTCATTTTACTAGAAGTAGTTACACAAATTTACACATGTTTGACAATTTGGTTGATCTCGTTTCAGCAAAAAAGAAAATTTCTCTCCCTCAATTTTCAGCTTTGGTCCATTTCGATTATGATACATTTAAGATTTTCTTAATGATTTCTAAGACTGAACAACAAGCTCTGAACTATTACAATGCTTGGCAAAATTCTCTTGCCAACAACCAACACCCAAATATTAATATCAATACAATAGATCATGTTTCCACTTGGATTAACTGTGAATCATTTGATCAAATCGCATTGGATAAATTTAATCCATCTTCAGCTGATTCTAAGATAAGTTTTTCAAACATATTGCGCGAAGGTGTTCTTTCCAAGGCAAGATACAGTGGATTTGATGAAATCGATGATTCTAGAGTATGGATGGATAAAAATCCAGATGAAATTTTTGAAACAAATCCTTTAATTCCATTAGTATTTGCTGATGATGCCTTACGCTTTCACTTGGGTATAAATGTAGATGTTAGATCTAAAATTACTGATGAATATCGGGAAAAAAAGCATTATGACATTTCTAGAATTTCAAAGATTGTACATGTGGATCATGCAGAAATATTCGCTCACGAAACTTTCCATGGATCCGGTATATATAGAAACGACCAAAAAGAACTATGGACCAGTGAAACCTTGGATACCCCCAGAAGTAGTAATAAATTCACAAGTCATTATATTTATCAGAAAGGTGAGGATGGCATTGCTTCAATTCTTTCAGGGAGACCTTACTATGGAATTTGTAATACCGCAGACAAAAGATTTGATATTGAACGTAGACTTATTTTTGAATCCGATAAAATGAAATACTTAGGTACTCACATCCCTATTCCTACCCGTGGTGAGAATTGGTTGATAGCACAAGCGAAAAAAATGAATGTAGAGATCAATGTTAATGGGGAAATTATTTCCACGTCTACACTTGGAATTAAAGATATAATGCTAAATCTTGATAAAATCTTGGTTCTAAATTCAGATCTTCTTGAGATTACGCATATGTCCGTAGATAGAATGGAAGGTTTGGCTCGAAGTATTCAAGAACGGTTTGGAATCAAATATGGAATTGGTAATGCCCCTGGCACAATCGTCCCAATTATCCATCACGTATATTTCCAGGGGGCATATATTGGAAGCTATGTAATTGATACTGCTGTGTTTTGGCATGCAAATGACAATATCGGTAACCCTTTTATCCAGCATTTTTATAATGGTAGAGAAATTGTAAATCATGGATTTAATTTACTTCAAATATTTTTAAATTGGAGAAATCATCCTAAACTTCAAGCTTTGGAAGGTGCGTGGGATTCTAGTTTTCCAATCTTAGATTGATTTTTCTCTTTTTTTTCAGCTTTTTTATAAAAATCAAAAAAACCAAATTGCAGTAAAAAATTAAAAGTCAATTAATACATACCAACTTGTTGATAATAATGTTGGATTCAAAACCCATTATGATAAAAGAAAAAAATCCACATATAATTTTCCATTATGACAATCATACCAAAATAAAAACTCTTTCTAAATATTCCAAAATTCTAAATCAACTGAAAATCCCTCAAAGAAAATGGCACAACTCCAAAGAATGGGTTTATGAACAAGTTAAGATATCTGTATCATTTAAAGAAAATCAACCAATTCATTTTAGTTTCGATGGATCAGAAAATTTTCCCCGCCCATATTACGCTTCTATACATATATCCAAGACAGATAAAGATGATTCAGATAGAATCCAATGTTATGAAGTAAAGCAAAAAGATATTAAAATTTTTCAAAGGTTTTTTGAAATTTCCCCATCAATAAAAAGTATCATGCTTTATCGAATTTGGTTTCACGAATTTCCATCTTGTATCTGTACATTATCAAATTTAAATGGATTCAACTTTCATTCTTGTAGGATCGACAAATTTCCTAATAACTTCAAAGATCTATCCAATCTTAAAAGTATATATATGGAATTTTCTTGGATAAAAATGCCCGTTTCATTTGCAAACTGTAAAAACCTTGAAACAATAAATTTTAGAGAAGCATGTCTAATTGATAAATTTCCGGATGATATAGGTAACTGCTTAAATCTCCAAGAATTAATTTATAATGAATCTTCTTCTTTTCAAGAATATATTAATTTGCCTCCCAAAATCCGAGATAAAATAGGTATAAAGACACTCCCCGCATCCATCGGCAAAATCCCTAACCTCACCAAAATACTTTTGCGCGATTGTGTAAATCTTCGCTCTCTTCCTAAAGAACTGGCTTTTTTTCCTTTGAAACACATTCAGCTTTATAATAGCGGTCATCTCATTAAAAATGAAACTAATCTCCCAAAATCTCTTGTAAATTATGTTCTAATCGATTGGTATTATGGAAATTTCGTTTTCAGGAATAGAGGTAATCGAAAAAAAAATCTTGATTTTGAACAAATTATTGAACATCTAACCCTTTTTTATGAATACCTCCAACCTAATGTTCTTACTGAATTATTTTCCAATTTTCGAGAAAAAAAAATTGAAATTATACATATTTTTGAACAATGGGCTGAAAATACACCAAATATAAATACTAAAAAGATTTTTTTGGAATTTATCAATAAAATTTCCCCAAAGGTTGAAATTTCTCAAGGAAGACTGTTTCTATAATTAAGTGATTATAATACCAAAAGATAGACCATCCACTTTTTTTTCCTGAAATATGATTTTTGGTGTTTAAACGAATCTGGAGAAAAGATATCATAACCCTCTCAAGTGCGGAAAATTCCCGTTAAACAAGGAAGCGTTCGAGGCTACATACCGTCTCTAAAACCTAATACGAAAGGAAATGTGCTCAATTATGAATCCCAACTAGAACGCGATTTCTTATATTTATTAGACCACGATCCTAATTGTATTGATATTCAAAACCAACCTTGCCATGTTCATTATACATCTAAAAATAATCGCGATGTAAAAGCAACTCCTGATGCTTGGGCTATTTTTCAAGATGGTCGTCAATTCCTATTTGAAGTTAAACCCGAAAAAAAACTAAAGGAACTTGAAAAAGATGAAAATTGGCAGGTATAAACCAAAGCTATAATTCAATATTGCAAAGATCTCAATTTAAAGTGGACCTATCAGATAATTACGGAACGAAAAATCCACAATGTTCGATTGAACAATATTAAAGATATGTTGGGGGCAGCTAAACATTATTCTCCTGTAAAAATCAATATTGATATTAGAGATTTTGATATTTTGCTTTCAAATTATTACGCAGAGCATAAGAAGTTCCCTACTCCTCAGAATTTTCCAACAATTGCCCATATATGTGTGAATCTGAGATGGAAAAGATGGGGAATTTCCTCATGGGAAGATCTGATTCAGAAGACGGGTGAGTTGTTAAATTAAGTTTTATTAATTGTTATTTTTTAATTTAGAAGATGTTTTATCTTTTGCTATTAGATTAGTTGTAACTTTGGT
>JAUWMK010000137.1 GCA_030613185.1 Promethearchaeum sp. | reverse complement strand
TGAATCAATTTAAGACCGCTCTAACTGAGAAATTACAGGCATTTAATGGAGATCGAGTGATCCAATTGTGTAATATCCAAAAATATATGAATGAGGTAGAATGTCCATGTTAAAGAAAATTATTTATGCAAAAGACTATATTATAATCTACATATTGAATAAATAGGACCTACATATCTAATATTGAGGTAAACTTAGTGGCACATGCTAAAACTGATCATTTAACCCCCAAAGGCACACAAGTTCAACTTATAGCCGAGAATTCAATGAAACCTACTGAAACATTTCCTGAATTTAACTTTGTCTTTAGCTTTTCTCATTTTATTCAAAAATATAGGATAAATCGTTTTTTTCGTTACGTTCCATTTCGAATTTTTAGAGCACTATCAGTGATCATTGGATACCAACATGCAGTAAATGGGCACAATACTGTATTGAAAACTTGGGAATTTTTATTTCCTAAAAGAATTTTAGAAAAAGTAAACCTAAGACGATGGACTAACAGTTATATTCAATATAATATTCAACTCTGGTTTGACACCACATTTTATCTTTCTGTGCGAAATAGTAAAAATGAAGATTTTTTCAATCCAATAATAGGTTTTAATCATCTTGAAAAAGCTTTAAAGCAAAAAAAAGGAGTTTTAGTTCCCCTAATTCATTTTGGAGAGTTTTTGCATACTTTATATTCTTTATTTCACCGTAGAATTATTATTGATGATGAACCTCAAAAAATTCTAGTTTTAGCACTTGGATCAAAGGAAAACGAATATCTTTTAAGAGAATCTTATAAAAGTATAGATAATTTTAATATCATCGTTACAAATGACTTTTCTGAACTAAAACATACCCTGAAAGAATATTTGAAGCAAAATTATGTCATTTTCTTGGCCCATGATTATTTTTCCAAAAATCAATTACGAGCACCGTTTATTTATAACTCCCGAGGGTATAATTTTTCAATTCCAAGCCCTCAAATGATTTCTCATTTACATCTAAATTCTGGAGCCCCAATTATACCAGTAGTAGCACTTCCAAAACACAACCTGAAACACTCTTTAGTGAAGTTTCTCCCTGAAATAAATCCGATGTCAATGAGTATTTCCTCAGAATCGAATACCTTGCAAAATGAAATTCTGAATTTCCGTAGAGAAAAATTAACAAAAAAGAAAAAATATGGGTTAATTTCCCTTTTAATAAATCGTCAACTCTACCCCTATTTATTAGAATATCCGTTTCTATGGCAAGGAGCATTTCTGTTTTTTGAAAGGACTCAATTTAAAATTCATTTGAATGATATTCAATCTTACAAGCAATTATTAAAAGAAATTTTACCAAAATTAGATCTCTATGTTCGGAATACATACAAACCAGGACGGGATGATGATAAGATCTTAAAAATTATTGAAGAGATAAACTCTTTTTTGGAAAAAATTATACAAGAACCAAGAGAAAAATTACAAATAAATCATAAATTTATAGAATTAGGGCGTTTAAATGGAAGAACTGTAATTTCTAAAACAATTTCAATAATAAAATCTTATCAAAATGCATACATCAAATTAAAATACAAAATTATTAATGAAAAAATCGAATCGCTTAAGAATTTTTTTTGAAATTTTAATTTAGAGTAGATTTAATCTCAGCTCTACATATAGCGTGAATTTAATAAGCTTTTTATTTAACCAAAATTTTTTTGGAATGTAAAAGAAAACTATGTTTCTTTATATGAATATATATAATATCATTGACATAGTGGTCGTTTTTAGAATGGCAACAGAAATTCAAACACAAAGTTTATCAAATAATAGTTCCATGAAACCAACGGACACATTTCCCGAGTTCAATTTGATTTTCCGGCTTTCAAATTTCATTCATAAATATAAAATTAATCGACACTTTGAACGTTTCCCATTTTTAGGTTTTAAGATTTTATCTATTTTTATCGGAATTGAACATGCAATCAAGGGACACAAGCAGCTCTCAAAAACCTGGCAGTTTTTTTATCCAAAAAAAGAAAAAATGTATAGACATTGGACAAATCTATTTGTTAGATACAATATTGAGCTTTGGCTTGATACAACTTTTTATCTTCCATTACGAAATGCCACAAATGAGGAATATTTTAATCCAATTGAAGGTTTTGAAAATCTTAAGAAAGCTATTTTAAAAAAAAAGGGAGTATTGGTCCCTACAATCCATATTGGTGAGTTCTATCATACATTATTTTCACTATTTCATAAAGAAATTACTATAGATGGTAAAAAACAAAAAATACCGCTCGTTGTTTTAGGGAGTAAAGAAAATGACTTTCTTTTCAAAGAACAACTTAAATCGATTAAAAATTTAAAAGTTATACTAACTGATGATTTTAAATCTCTGAAAAAAACTGTCGAACATTATCTGAAGAAAAATTTTACAGTTTTTCTTATTCAAGATTACTATTTTCCAAATCAATTAAGAGCACCATTTTTTTATAATTCCAAAAAATCAAAAAATTCCAATAATAACAATAATTCCAATTTCCTTATTCCATGTCCCCAAATGATCACGCATTTTCATTTAAATTTAGGTTGCCCTATTATTCCTGTCATAGCAATACCAAAACATAATTTGAAACACTCGCTTATAAAATTCTTACCTGAGATTTGCCCTCAAACCATGGATATCTCTAAAGTAAATGAAATACTCAAAAATGAAATTATAAAATTTCGCAATAATGCTCTTACTAAAAAGCAGCGATATGGGCTAATATCACTCTTAATTAATCGAGAATTATATCCTTATGTATTTAAATATCCCTATTTGTGGCAAGAAGCATTTCTCTTTTTTGATAGAACTAAGTTTAGAATCGAGTTTAAAGATGTTGATTCCCATTATGAAATGTTTTCCATTCTTGTAAATCGTTTAAGCCAATTCATTGATAAAACATATGAACCTGGGAGAAACGATAATATAATTCTTCAAGAGATTCAAAAACTTTCTATTGATTTGGAAGAAATGGAGAAGGATCCTGAAGATAAACTACAAATAACCAATAAATATATTGAATTAGGTAGATTAAATGGAAAAGATGCCTTTACAAAGGCTATTTCTATAATATTAAAAATTCAAACTGCATATATTAGACAAAATTATAAGCAGATATCAGAAATACTTAATTCAATTTTAGATTTTTTTTGAATTATTCAATGATGCCTTCTTTTAATATATCAATTCTTAAGCCAAAAATTTAAAATTTTTCTTCTTATCTAATTTTAAATGGTTTGGGTTAAAATTCTTAAAGATTGTTGTATTTGAAATATATAATGGATTCTAAACCAGAAATTATCATTGAACTAAAAAATTTAACAAAGAAATTTAAATTCGTAACAGCGGTGAATGATCTTAATTTGGAAATTTACAAGGGAGAAATTCTAGGATTTTTGGGTCCGAATGGTGCTGGAAAGACGACTTCAATGAAATTAATGGCAAGTCTTCTTAAACCCACTGAAGGAGAAATTTTCATTCGAGAAAACGGAAAATTACAAAAATTAACATCACACAATAAAGATTATCTCTTGGATAATATCGGCTTTCTAATTGAAAATCCAGAATTTTATAAAGATAATACTCCCCGACAATTATTAACATTATTTGCAAAATTAAAAGGATATCCCAGAGATAAAATTAATGATCGAGTTGCAGAAATAATCCACATGGTAGATTTATCACAGTGGATAGATCAAAAGTTAGGGACTTTTTCAAAAGGTATGAGACAAAAAATAGGGATTCTATCCGCTCTTGTACATGATCCTGTTATTTTGGTATTAGATGAACCTCAAACTGGTCTGGATCCTAAAGCAAGAAGAGAAATACGAGATCTACTGCTTCAATTGAAAAATCAAGGAAAAACCATATTTCTTTCAAGTCACCTTCTTTATGAAATAGCTGAAATAGCAGATCGAGTTGCAATTATTTCTCACGGAATACTTGTTGCTTGTGATACATTAGAGAATTTAGAGGCACAATCAAAAAGCAGTCATATTCAAGTTGAACTACTTAATATGAATGATATTAATGAAACCGGAATGCAAATAGATAAATTAATTCAAAGTTTCTTAACTGAACCAATACGATATAATAAAGATTCGAGAGTGTTTGAATTACCCTTTGATGGGGATCCTGAAAAGCAATATAAAATACTCCAAGTATTAATACAAAATGGGATGAAAATAATAGATTTCACTGTATCAAAGGCGGATTTATTAGAAAGTTTATATTTACAACACATCTCTCAAAGCGATAAAACCTATAAGGAATTTCAGAAGAAAGCAATCAAAGTTGAAAATATAATCTAAGAGAGAATTAAAATGGAAAATCATCAAGTTCAAATTAAAAAAACCGGAAAAATGGAAATGGGCATGCAAAATAGAGAAAAAATCGGCTCAAAAAGAAAACTTCAACAGATTTATGATATAGGGTATTTTGAAATCAACCGAAATTTAAAAAAAACACTTATTCTTATGATTATATCTACTGTAATGTTTATATTGTTTGTGATCGGTGAAGAATATCGATTAGGAAAGGGAGCTGAACTACCCGAAGAACCTGCGGATTTTGCTTTAAGATTTATCATGATGATCGGTTCCCTAGTTTTAATAAGTGCCACATCATATGGAGGCTCAATTATTGTAGTTGATTTTGAAAAATTAACAGGAAATATACTTTTCCCAAAAATTAGCCGAGAACGTTTGTTTGTCGGGAGATTTCTGGCTAACTATTTGATGAATGCATTTGTTATATTATTTTATTATATACTTGTAGCGTTCATTGTTTTTATTAAATATACAGGTATTCCTAAGATATTATGGACTAGTTTAGGATGGGCACTATTATACGTTCTTTTAATCCTATCTTTCACAATTTTATTTAGTTCTTTTATGAAAAGTACTGCAGGAGCCGTAGTTTTTTCTTTGGCGTTGAATATGATTGCATTTTCAATAATTCAATCTATTTTATCTTTAATTTCTTCTATTGAACCGTTATTCAGTCTTCCCTACTATGCAACAATTATTACTGGTTGTTTTAATATGCCAGAAGGTGATAGATTTCAGACGATCCCTATTATAGAGGGTTTCGAAATGACGCTATGGATTACCCCAAGTCCTCAAGGCGCATTAATAGGAACAGCGATTTTATCATTTGTCTTTCTATTATCGGCTTATCTAATATTTCGGAACAGGCAAAATAAATAATTTTACGAGAATTTTTTTTTTCAATTATTTCTCTTCTTGGGATTTAATTCTCGAATTTAAATTGACAAAAATGTAGGTTAGATTTAAATACAAGTGTCAATTTTACTTGACTAGATGTGTCAATAAAACTTGACATCATCACAAAAAACATTATGGAAAATCGAAAAAAATGGAAAAAGAAGAAGAAAAAGAAGAAGAAAAAGTTAATAGGATTGAATCCTCCTATATAACTAGCCAAATGATCGGAAGCTTTTTTGCTTCACTCTTTATTGGATTAGGAATTTATGGTACAGGATGGTTAATTGTAATAATTATAAAGGATAATGGTGGAATACCTCCAACATCATTATGGCCTATTATCTGGGGAATAATTTTTGGATTTACGTTAATTTTATTGACCTTAACATATATATTCGATGGAATGTATTATAGAAATTTCGCATATGAAATTTCAGAAAAATTCATTACAATTTGGTATGGCCGATTAACTCGGACTAAAACAACTATTCCTTTTAGTCGGATACAAAATATAGCAATACACCAAAATATCAGGGATAGATTGTTAAATATTTACACAGTAAAAATTGAAACAGCTGGAAGTTCAGCTGCTGTATCATCGTCTCAAAAGGGTGTAGTACGACCTGAAGGTTATATTCCAGCAATAAAGGATCCAAAAGAACTTGAAAGTATGATCAATCGGTTGGTTCATCGTTATACCCAAGATATCTCTAAAGTTGTTCAAGATAAAGTTTTTATGGATAGTAATGTTGCATTTGATGAACTCATTGCATATTTTATTGCAAAAATGCGTGAAAAAGATCAATTAAGAACAAGTGTTAAGAAATTAAGGGAAAATTCGAATTGGACCCAAGAACGTCTAGCAGAAAAAATTGGTGTGTCGCGAACTACTATAGAATATTTAGAAGCAGGGGAATATGTTCCATCTTTAACTTTAGCATTGAGGATTTCTCATGTATTTAATGTTTCAATTGAAGATGTATTTGAACTCGAATAATATTTGAAATTTCGATAGAAAGAAAGAAATTTCAAGATATAAGACCAATAAATTAGATTTCAAAAAATTAAAATAGAGGAGATCGGATACTTTTTGAGAACAAACATTCGGGAATTACGTGAAATTAGAAATATATCTCAGAAAGAATTAGGTGAACTTGTAGGAGTGTCCCGCCAAACAATTAATTATATTGAATTGGGAAAAACATCGCCTAAAATAACAGTTGCTCTTAAGATCGCCAAAATTTTCAACACACCTGTCGAAGAAATCTTTGAATTAGAAGAAGAATGAGAAAACACTAAATATTTACAATCATATGGTCCTTATGGAACCCATATGAAGATATGGGTGCCCATATTGGATATGATGAATATGGAAAGTTTATAAAACTCTGAATTAACATATTTTTTTTATATATATTTACGGAAAGGAAAAAAAATGGAAAATATTGAACATGCATTGTTAGATGTAAAATCTTTATCTAAATCTTTTGAAAATGTACAAGCAGTAGATAATCTCTCTTTTCATATTCGAAAAGGAGAAATTTACGGATTGCTGGGCCCAAACGGAGCTGGAAAAACAACTACAATTAAATTAATTTTAGGTTTGTTAGAAGCTGATGCAGGAGATATCTCAGTCTTAGGACTTAATCCTGAAACAGATGAGGTTGAAATAAAGAATCGGATTGGATATGTATCTGAAGAACCTTTAATTTACAAATCTTTAACACCAAAAGAATTATTCAATTTTATCGCTTCGATTCGTAAGTTGGATGGTGAAAAAGTATCAAAGAAATTAGCTGAATATCTAGAAGGATTGAGTGCAATCGAGTATTATGAGCGCTTAATTTCTACTTTATCAAGAGGAAATAAACAAAAGGTACAAATTATCGCTGCTATCCTACATGACCCTGAAATATTGATAATGGATGAACCTTTGGCAGGGTTAGATGCAAAATCTGTTCGAGTCGTCAAAGAAATAATAGAATTGCACACTAAACGCGGTGGATCTGTTTTATTCTCAACACATATCATGGAAATAGCTGAAGATATTTGTGATCGTATTGGAATAATCAATAATGGGAAATTAGTTGCTGAAGGTGATTTTGAAGAACTTCGCCAAAGAGCGAATGCAATTGGAGATGATGTGGATTTAGAAGATATTTTCCTAAAACTTACCGACCAAGACGAATCAATTAATGGAATTATTGAAAAACTCCGAACTACGATGTTATGAGGTAAAAGAAATGAATAACAAAGAACTTTTCAAAATTTCAAAATATGTCTATGCTGAATCTTTTCTTCAATCTCAGTTAGATATGTCAGGGACTAGTGTTTCTTCAGTCATGGAAAAAATGGAAAAAAATAAGAGATATATCAAGAATCAAGTGATTTTTACAAAAATTATAATGGTATTATATGTTTCCTTTCTTATTTTACTCCCAATTACAGGATACATGCAGATCGAAAAAGCAATCAATGAAGGTATTTCAATAACTTGGATTCTTTTTCTAGGAGGAGTTATAAATGGAGGATATTTTCTTTTTCAATTTGCTTATTTGTTAATGTTTGGAATGTTTAGTTCTACGGGACTTTTTACAGGGAATATTTTTGATTGGTTGTCTACTTTACCTTTTAAAAAAAAAGAAATGAATAAAATTGGAATAATGACATTGTTTCGTGTTATAGATGCACAATTTATTGCCTTAATGTTAATATTTCCGCTGGCCACAGCTATTTTCACTAAGAGCATAATTATTACACTTATAAGTCTAGGAATTTCTACTCTAAATACGATTTTTTCCTTTAATGTATTGATAATTTTATCGAAAAAATTTGCTAGTGTTATAAAAGGTGCAGAAGCTAACGCAAAGGGATCAAATTTAACCCGAATTTTATTCTTAGTGGGATATTTGGCTACAACCATGTTCGCTGTCCTAGGTATTCAATTTCTTATACCCATCATCAACCCTCTTTATTTCCAAGAACCTACAAACCTAGCATTATTTGAATCTTTGAATAAATGGATCGGTTTAGTCCCATTTCCTCTAAGTGGAGGATACTTATTAACTAGTTTTCTTGTAGGATTTGATAATATCAGTTTTCTTCAAATTCTACCTTATTTAGCAGGTTTAGCTATTTTTGCACTTATTGATTATTTATTGCTCAAGAAATCTCTTAAAATAATGAATGATGTCATAATCTCAAGAATAGATTCTAAAACCCAAAAATTCAAGGTTTCCACTGTATCAGATGTTTCAATTACTGTTGTTTCTCCTATCAAGGCATTTATTAAACGAGATAAAAGCATGATTTTGAGGGATATACAATCAATCATTTTTATATTATTTCCATTTATTTTACCATGGGTTCCGTTCTTTTTAGCGCTAGAACCAGGCACAGGATTTGATGAAATTGATGGATTTGGGATTATTGGATTAATTTATTGTATTATGGGGTCAATAATGATTATTATGGGTTTATCAAGTATTGAAAAAACGGGAACAACGATTAACGCCTCATTACCAATCATTGTACGAGATCAAGTTAAAGCAAGAATAAAATGGGCTTTTGTTATAATACCTTTGGGTACTTTACTCCCAGTTATTATGCACATTGGAAAACCTTTCTTTTGGGATATTTTAGTTATTCAAGTTTTAATTGCTATCGTGGGTTTATTATTTGGGACTTTCACCCTATTGTTACGAATTAGATTATTTGGTAAAATGAAAAATAAATATACATTAGCCAATGTCAAGTTTAGATATAAAATTGCAAAAAATGTGTTATTATTTGCGCTAGATTTAATTCTAATGATAGTAATTGTAGTAGGTTTCGTATCTCAATTAACTTCTAGAGATATAGTTGAATTTACATTGATAATTTTCCCAATTGAATTAGTTTTGGCATTTTCTTTATATTTTGTTTATAATAAAATGTTTCCAAGACCTAGAAAACTCGATTAGAATCCAGTTAAAATCAATTTTTTTTTTATTTTTTTTTTCTTACTTCATACATTACCCTAGACATTTAAATAACCAGTACAGATATGTATATTAAATTTAAAATTTTTTTTTTTTTAGAAAAATATATTAAAACTACAAGTGTTGCTTATGAAAAATAAAACAATAAAATTTATTGGTGTTATCTTAATTACGACGTTTATCTTAAGCTATTTAAGTTCAACTGCCTTAGTTTCGGCAGCTGAAGAAACACCAGGTCTTGTTATGGAAACCTCAGATACAAAAAATATTGGAATGGGGATTTTACAAACAGAAAGACCAGTAGCATCAACTCTTCAAATAAATTCAAATATCTCGGGGGAATTTTCTACTCAATCCTTCTTAGGTGATCTTATCGAGGGTCCAGAGTCAATGTCAGAAACTGAAGATTCTGAACTCTACTACCCGGTTAATTTACGGTATGAGAATTTTTGGAATCTAGAGTATCTAAGCGAATTTCAAACACAGTATGTTAAAGCGCAAAATGCGTCAGACCTGCCAGATCAATATGGAAGTTACTCAGTTTCTTTACTAACTGAACAATATTCATTATCGGCAGATTCAAGCTGCGAGATTTTTGTATCTGATTTAACATCTGAAGTTCTTTTTAATGCAAAATCTAAAGGAATATATCAAGTTTGGTATAATGATATCATTTTTAGTAGTATTGATATTATTTCTCCTTCAAACAAATATATTAATCCTATGTTAGGGGAATTACCACCTGTGACTGCTTTTCCGTTAGCACCTTCTTTAGGCAAATATTTCTATTTTGCAGCATATGAAACAGGAACATTTAGAATTTTCCTTGAAACAACTGAACCAATTATCAAATTAACGGCAGTTCATCATAAACCACAATCAATTAAATTTGATGAAGCAATTTATAGTGGAAAAGATCCAAGCGACCCTACATTTTTCGATGCAGCGTATACAATGGATGTTTACCAAGTTGATATTGATGATTTGGAAATTATAAACCGATATCTTTTAGATATTGATTTTGGGACACCTGTTATGAATTATTTCTTTGAAAATAGTCTAGTTAATTACCCCTTTCCTATATCAAGTGGATTTAATCAAATTTTACCTTCAGTTTCAACTGGGAAAGTATATATAGTGATCGAGAATCCCAATTATTTCTCTTGGACGGCTCCTGGATTAGAAGCCGCAAATCCAGTAAAATATACGATGAAATTTGAACAGATAGAACCCTTAGCTCATTCAATTGGAGATAATGAAACAATAACTCTGGCTAAATCAGACGGAATAACAGCTAGAACTTTTGAAATCGTAAATACATCTCTAGTATCATTCCATTTTGAAAATAAAACCTCATATTCACCAAAAGTTTTCGAAAGTTTAGGTTCTTATATACAAAAAATTGATGAGGATGAAGTTCGACCTGCATCAATACAGACATTGATTTCTGATTCTAATGGAACTTTTGTAAGTGCACTTTTAGAACCCGGAAAATATATGGTGGCATTTCAACATAATGGAACACGGGGAACAGAATATCTTCATTTTTATAGCAAGAAGACCGATTTTGAAACTTTAAGTGTAGAAAATATGGATTTATCGGGATTCTCAGCATATAATTTTACAACTCTTGACTTTGAAGATGTTACATTACCAACATGGGAAAATTATCCAAATACTTTTGGTGCAACTTATCCAATTGGGTTCAACTTTTCAATTGATGAAAATTTCTGGGATTATGGGTATAATATATCTATTCATACAGATAAAAATCCAGATTTGTTTGACGATTACATAACTCCTGATTTAGCATTTCTCTTGGATCATAGTTCTTCTGGTTCTAATGATTATATCGATTATACAGATGCGATACAACCAGGAAATGCTCAAAAAGTCCCCGTATTAACAGAAGTTAATCCTGGTGGTGATGCTTTGGTAATTGGCAGTTATGATAAATTTGATCAGATAATAATTAACTTGGCTGATCCATCAGATATGGATGAATTTCTGTGGCAATTTTATAGAAATGGATGGGGATGGCAAAATATTGAGAGTTATGATTTATTATGTTGTATTTATCTAATTACT
>JAUWMK010000121.1 GCA_030613185.1 Promethearchaeum sp. | reverse complement strand
AAATTTAGGGTAATTATAATTCATGAATAATGTCGGTGTAGAGATAGGAGGAAATGATATAAATATTAAAAAAAAATGGTTAACTTGTAAACTTAAGATTTGTTTTAAAAAACAATTTTTAATTCGTGATAAAAATTGGCCTAAAAATTGTTCTTATAATCAAATTTACTTCTTATTATTAGGGACTATCTATAGTCCGATGAAAAAAAATGAATCACACACATTGCTCATATGATTCATCACGTGTTGATGAATCTGAACGTTTAACCCTTGCTCGAAAAGAGATGAAGGAAGCTTGGATTGCATTAATAATTGTTAGTGTTATATTGGCTGTATTATTCGGTTCAGCCTGGTGGTCGATGATCCCGCGATTAGTACTATTTATACATGCAATAGACAAAACAACAAAACATTCAAGAATCAAAAAAGAAGAAAGGGTATTGAAGGCACAAAACTCAAGCCAGAAAAATTATGTTAATACTAATGAATCCTCATACTACAGGAAACAGGAACAACCTACAATCATAACATCAACTTCTAATGAAGGTGCAATCTTCTGCTCATTATGTGGCTCCAAACATGAAAGAAATGCAGTTTATTGTTCTGCTTGTGGAACTGATTTGAAATTGAATGCCTAATTTTTTCAATCTTCTATTTTTTACTTATTTTCTCTTCTTACTGCTTCTCTATGATTTTTTAAGAAATATTTGAATCACTTCATATTCACATGAAACACAATATATTCATATATTGATGTAAAGCCCAAATGTGCATATAGATTTCGAGCTGCTGTTTTATTAACAAGGGTTTCCACTATTACTTGCTTAGAATCAACCATAAAATAAGGCAGAAGTGATTTAAGTAATATAGATGAATATCCTTGGTGTTGGTAATCAGGATCAGTAGCAACACAAATTAAAAAGGTTGAATCACATTCATTCCATCCCCCTACAACAGTTATAATTTTCTTCTGGTTATTCCTTATCCCATACCAAAAACGATTTTCATCGAATTTAGGAATGTAAGACCCCCAAATTTCTGGATCAGCTCTTGATAGCACCGATTGAATTGTAGACATATCTTGTGGCGTGAATTTCTGAATATTGTTAGGAAGATTCCTATTTTTTTGAGTAGAACGTTCATTGTAAATAAGTCTAATGTGATCTGTCCGAGTATAAGGAGAAGACATTCTTTTGAGAACAATTGACTCAAGATCTTTAGGGAAAATAATTTCCCCCATATTTAGCTTAATTTCTGGTAGGATGATTTCAATAGCGGTTTTTTCTCCCGCAATTCTGATGGAGTTCCACTCACGATATAATCCAATCATTCCACAAATTTGTTCCGAATCACTTAGAATGAGTTGAATTTCGATAATGTTAGGATATATTTTTCGATCTAATTGAAAGAAGTAATATCGTTCAGGTTGGGCTTGGATAATGGATTTAAACATGGATAGATATTTAGAGGTTAACTGTTCGATTCTCATTTTGTTACATCTGAGTTCTGGTATTTAAAAATGATCCCACTCACTTCAGGAAATAACAACTAATCCGAGGAAAATATAATAAAATTGGATAGTAAGAAGTTTTATTATTTAGTAACTTAACTTATCAAACTGCAAATTACCCCTATAACCTAAATTTACACCAAGATCTATAATTTTATCAATATTAGATTATTTTTTCTCTTATGAGTGCGAATCGTTTTATACCTGAGTAAAAATTACAACATGATCTACGGCATTTTCCTATACATCTACATGTTGCAGCTTCAAAACATTCTATATAAAGGAATTTAAAACAAGATAAAAAATAAGGAAAAATCATTAAATTTTATTAAACTTAATTAGAATCCCATCCACCATTAGAACGAAGTTTTCCGACAAGTTCTGTTCCGCGTTTTCGTAATGCCATATAATCAACTTTTTTGGTTCGATTTAAAGGCATTTGATTTGGTTCAATTATTTCAATATGGAGTGGACGTTTATAGGACGCGATTTCTGGCAAAAATTTTTCAATTTCTCCAGTTTTTAATTCAACATTTGGAATTTTTTCTACAAATGCGATAACCCCTTCATTAAAAACATCATGATGAGCCCCTACAACTCCAACAACTGAAATTTTATTTCTCAATTTACTATGAATAAAATCTTCAATTTCTTTTGGATATACTTGATACCCTTTCGGTTTGATAACATTCTTAAATCTTGCAGTAAAATGGAGCCCTAATTCATCATAAGAGCCGAGATCTCCTGTGTAACAAAAACCATCTGTAGAAATCGTTTTTTTAGAATTTTCTTCGTCATGCAAATATCCCAAAAATGGCTGGGGTCCTGAAAACGTCATATGACCGATTTCACCCGGAGGTTTTTCATCACCAGCAGAACCATCCTCTTTCATTGGACCTCGTATACTAATTGGGCATATTGGTGATTCGAAACCTGCAGTGCTATGAACTTCATCAATAGTCATATTATAAGGGCAATATGTACAGACTCCACCTAATTCTGTTAAACCAAATGCGGTTCCAAAATTTGGACAAAATTCTTTAAGTTTTTTCAAGAATTCTTTGGTTACTGTTTGACCAGTTACAATAGCAAATCGAAGAGAAGAAAGATCATAACTCTTATAATTCGGAATCCGCCACATTAAAGAATATAATGCAGGAATCATCCCAACGAAGGTTATTTTATATTTTTGAATTGCATCTAAGGAATGCACAGGGTTATATATAGGTAGAAGACAAGCTTTTCCACGACTATATACTTGCCCCATAAATTGAATTGTAGATCCTCCAACATGACTTGGAGGGAGATTAACAAGCATTGTATCATTCTCATTGACGTCCCAAGCTACTTTATATCCGATATTTTGCATTAAAATGTTTTCACTACAAATTAAAGCTGGTTTTGGATAACCTGTACTTCCCGTAGTAAAAATAATTAAGATTGGATCTCGTTTTCCTACAAGTTTTTGAGCTTTTTCAAGATCTTTTAAATCAAATTTGACATCCTTCATGAAACTGCCGAAACTCATTGCCCCATCAACAATTAAATCTGATTCTTTTTGGAATTGAACAAATAATTCACATGTTCCTCCATTTTGCTTTCCAAATTTCTTAATCATCATATTTAAATTTGGCCGAAAATCAGCAAATGGTGTTTTTCCATGAGAAAAATATGCTTTAGGATTAATATTATAGAAATGTCTATCAATTTCCGTCATTTTTAACCGCAAATCTAAAATTGCAATTATTGCACCTATACGAGCACATGCATACATCAAGTAAGCATGTTCTTTTAAATATGTTAAACTTGTTGCCACGATATCTCCCTTTTTAATACCCAGGGTTAGAAGTTTTGCAGCATATAATTTTGTCATTGATGCAAATTCTTTCCATGTAATTTTCTCATCGGAATAATATTCAATAATTGCTGTTTTATCTGGAATTTCCTCAGCCCAACGATCTAGCCAATCAAAAATTCTTGGATAATGATTTAATTCTTCATATCTTCGTATAACTTCCTGGTCTTTTTCTTTAGTATTAATTCATATCACCTAATTCTTTTGAAAATTGAACAATTCATTTTTAATCATAGAAAAGTTCCTTACTAAAACACGTAATTCAAAATATTTAATTCAAATAAATAGAATATTGCATAGATCATCATAGAACTTTGCATAGAGCATCATAGAACTTTGTATAGATCATCATAGAAGATATGTAGATTAGACAAGATTAAATAAAAGAATTAATTTAATTGATTAAGATAGTTTTAAAATTGGAGATATATAATGGTCTCTGCGATAAATGAAAACCGAACTCTTAATAAAAAAGATAACATGAAATTGCAAAAAGAATTTACTGATTATAATCTCTTATTTAGGTTTACTCACTTTGTATATAAAAATCGATTATATAGAGGATTTGATAAAATATCTTTTTTAGGATTAAGAATAATCGCAATGATACTCGGTAAGATGAATGCAGTAAAAGTATATCGAAAACTACATCGAATTTGGAAATTTCTATATCCTACTGACTTTTTAAAGGATGTTAATACTAATAAATGGGCAGATCGATTTATAGCATTTAATATTGAAATCTTTTTCATAATTACATTTCTTTTGCCTGCTCATACAAGAAAAAATATTAATAAATTTACAAAAGTTCATGGATTTGAACATATTGTTAAAGCATTACAAAAGGAAAAAGGAGTTCTGATACCTTCAATTCATATAGGGCAACCAATCAACCCCATTAGTTTTTTACTTAATCAGAAGATAATGATAAATAACAAAGAACAAAAAATATTTATGGTAATGCTTTCTTCACCTTCAAAAGAATTCATTTTTAGAGAGATCGCAAAGAAATGGGATAATATAGACGTAGTAATATCAAGTAATTTCAATCATTTACAAGATACAATTAGAAATCACCTAAAACAAAATCATGTTGTAGTTTTAATGCAAGATTATTATAAAGAATCTCAAATGCGCGTTCCATTTATTTATGGTTCTAAAAAATATGATTTCTTGGTTCCTTGTCCTCAAATGATATCTTCATTTTATTTTAACCTTGGATGCCCGATAATTCCAATGCTTTCATTGTCAGAAACAGATTTATCACGTAGTACAACTTATTTTTTTAAAGAATTAAACCTAGAAAAGCAGAAAGAAAGTGTAAAAGATGTATTACTTAAGAAAACACTCCAAGATTTTAGTAATGGTCAACTTTCAAAAAAAGAAAAATTCGGTATATTAACTCTCATAATTAATAAATTATTAAATCCATATATACTGAAATATCCTTTTTATTGGGAAGAACTCTTTCTTTTTAAGAAAAGAACACAGTTTAAAATTCAATATCCTGAAATCAAGTCATATTATGAATTTTTTAAAATTACAATCGAAAGTTTGAAGCTTTTGGTTGAAAATTCATATGAACCTAACAGAAATGATAAAAATATATTGTTAATTTTAGCTGAAATTGAAAATGAAATTCAACCATTATTATTAGAAGAAGATGATAAATTTTTCCTTCAAAAGAAGTATATAGAACTTGGGCGTTTAAATGGTCATGATGCAATAGAAAAAGCTGCATCTATTGTATTATCATATCAAAATGAGTTCATATTAAAAAATCACCCAAAAATTGATCTTCTCTTTAAAAAATTACTCGATTGTTGAGACTTTAATTTTTTTCCATTCTTTAAAATTGTTGAACTTTCAAACACTAGATTTTAAATCAATAATTTTTTCCTATTTACGATATAATCTTCTAATATGAAATTCGAGGAATTTACACCCGAACAAAAAAGAATGTATGATCTTAGACATTACCCCGTTCGCCCACATGTAGGTGTAGGCGGAGTAATTATATGGAATAATCAAATTTTACTAATTAAACGAAAATATAATCCATCCGCTGGGAAATGGGCAATACCTGGAGGTCATTTAAAATTGGGAGAACCGACGCCAACAGGTGCACTTCGAGAATGTGAAGAAGAAACAGGATTAAACCTTCAAATTGTTAAATTAGCAGGTGTAATTGATCGTATAGATCAAGAAGGTAGTGAAAAATATGAATATCATTATGTTTTAATCGATTATTTTATGAAAGTAATAGGTGATTTCACAGTAAAAAACCCTCCGTTACCTAAAGCTCAATCTGATGTAGAAGAAGCCGTTTTTGTTGCTTTTAATGAAATTTCTCATTATAACTTAACAAGAACTACAAAAGAACTTTTAATTCAATTGGACATAATGCAAAATAAGTAAGATTAAAAGAAAGATAAGAAGAAAAATTAATTTGAATCAAATCGCCAATAATCGGTCTACATGATAGTAATTGGATTCTAGAACGTTTAGGAATACATGATGATTCTATTAAATTAGAAACTATTATTGGAGAATAAAAAAAATGTATTATTATAATTATACGGATTTTGTTGAATTGTTCCTTAAGGTTCAAGAACAATTCTTAGGCTTGAATTTACTATTTCAGATTTTAATTCTGATTGGACTCGGAATGATTACTTATGGGATATTTTCCCTTGTTTATCAGGTAATCAAAGCAGCATTCACGTTAGTTTTTGAAGTTGTAAAACAATCGTTCAAATTACTGATGACTGTCATTAAAAGTCTTGGGTTAATTTTAAGCAGTGTTTTCGATTCAAGACCAAGATATCAAGTAGAAGCAGAAACGAACGCTTAATCTTATTTTTTTCATTTTTCTTTACCTTTTATTTGGATTCCCCTACGTTGAAGAAGAACTTTTTATGCCACAATTGATGACATAATTATAAAATTTTCTTCTTTATTCGCTTTATTATCTCCTCTGGATGCCAAGGGATGTTTAAAAAAAATATGATTCTGCTCCTATCTAGGAGATAACATTTGAATCGTTATTTAAGATTGAAATAATAATAAATTCCATCAACATATCCCTCTCCTTCTCGATTCACAAGACCGTTGGGTAAAATTCCATATTGTATAAATCCTATTTTTTCATAAAATGCCTTTGCAACATAATTATTATCCCAAGTATCAACTAAAAGCATCCTCCCTCCATGAGATTTTGCCCATTTGCAGGCAAAATTAAACATTAAGCGACTTAATCCCGTTCCTCGAAAATTTGGGGATGTAGCTACTGAAGTTAGCCTAAATTGATCATTAGGTGTTCTCCCCAAACATCCTTCCAAATTACACACTGCATATAATTCCCCATCTATTTCAGCGACTAATCGCACACGAGTACTCAAAGGATCATGAAACCATGCATCACCTTCCCTTAATTTTAAAATTCCTTCATCAGAATTCATTTGATCATATAAATATATAACGATTTTAGGTGGATCGAGGTCAAAATTATACTCTCGAAAGATGACTTTGGTGTTTTGGAAATCAATAATTTGCTGCATAAGAAAAAATAATAAAGATTAATTATCAATTCTTCCATCATGGATAAATCTGAATGCAAAACATTTTAACAGAAGTGTTAACGTACAATATTTATTAGGTATTTAAGATGAAAAGAAAATTCCTAGTAATTATTTTTATAAGCCTAATCATAATCACTGGAGGAGTCTCTGTTGTTATTGTTGTTTCTGCCCAATGACCATATAAACAAGTCTCTAAGAAAATTCCTTCTCTCGAAAATGAGATTAATTGGTTTATTGATGATAAATGTGATGATGCTTTTTTATGCAATGCCCATGATTCTGAAAGGAATCCTAGAGCCAGAATGGATATAATAGAGAATAACATGTATTTTGTAGGTAGATTTGTGCAAAATTGCGTTGCATGTCAAGATTATTTCTTTCTTAATTCCACATATAATGGAACGACTTTAACTGTTCATTTCCATCTAAATACAGAATTGCGTGCAAATTGTCTGTGTTGCAATAAAATATATGGTTTTATCCCTAACATACCAAATAATATTACTACAGTGATTTTTGATTCGTATTATGACCATGAATATTCTTTGATTGAATAACTTAGATAAAAAAAAAAAATTTTAAGTATGACATGTTCGAGTTAAACTCTAATATTATTGATAAAATACCTTCAATATCTTTAAAAATAAACGGAAAGGTTATTTTAGGATGAAATAATAATGAATTTCATCCACATATCCCATTTACAAGCATAATTAGACATTAATCGACTTAATCCCGTTTCTTTTTTTCATTTTGAATTGATTAACTTGAAAAATCTCATATAATGTCGTTATTAATCAATTTTCTTTGTAAAAGCATAATGGATGTACCCATCAGGAAAACGAGCTGAAATTTGTTGTTCAAGTTTTGGTACCATATTGATAGTTTCCAATGTTAACCGAGTCCATCCTTCATCTATCTCAGCTTTTCTAATTGGATACTTTATAGTAAGTTTTTTTAATTCTTCTAAACAATTGGTATTTTCAATTTGAAAAAAGAAATTCGCAGAAAAACCACATTTGAAATAAAAGGGTTCAGCACCTCTTCGAGCACCAAGGATTAATGCAGTAAACCCCTCTTTCTTTGCATTTGTTTCTAACCTAGTAAGGAGAGTCTTTCCTATATTATTTCCTTGAAAATTTGGATGAACACATAGTTCTCCGATTAAAATTTCTCCAATTTCTTCTTTGTTAAAAGGATTTTTGCTCCCAAAAGCACAACCCACTATTGACTCTTGAGATTTTGCAACAATTAACAAGCTTGGAAGTGTTTCAAATACATCTAAATAATATTCTTCTTGTCGGGGATGAGTTAATTTTATTTCTAACAGTTGTTGAACAAATCTATATGCAGATTTTACTTCTTCTTTTGATTGTGGGAAACCATAAGTGATTTTGGTCTTATTCATAAACATTAAAATGAAAATAAGAATTTAAATAAATACGATTACTTCAAAAGTAAACGTATTGGTTATTTTAGATTGAAATAATAATGAATTTCATCAATAAATCCATCACCTTTTCGATTTGAAAGACCATTGGGTAAAATACCATATTGTTTAAAGCCCATTTTTTCGTAAAATACTCTTGCAGCTTCATTATTTTCCCAAGTTTCTACTAAAAGCATCCTTCCTCCATTTGATCTTGCCCATTGACAAGCAAAATTAAACATCAAACGACTTAGTCCCGTTCCACGATAAGATGGTACAGTTACCACTGAGGTTAGTTTATATTTATCATTGGGAGTTGGACCCAAACACCCTTCAAGGGTACTTGTAGCATATAATTCCCCATCTATTTCAGCGACTAATCGCACACGAGTAATCAAAGGATCATGAAACCATGCATCACCTTCCCTTAATTTTAAAATTCCTTCATCAGAATTCATTTGATCGAATAAATGTATAACTAATTTAGGTGGATCAAGCTCAAAATTATACTCCCTTAAGATTACTTTGGTGTTTTGGAAATCAATAATTTGCTGCATAAGAAAAAATAATAAAGATTAATTATCAATTCTTCCATCATGGATAAATCTGAATGCAAAACATTTTAACAGAAGTGTTGAGGCGTATATATAAATGGAGAATCTAAGATGAAAAAAAAATTTCTGGTAATAATAATTATTAGCCTAATCATAATCACTGGAGGAGTCTCTGTTATTATTGTTGTTTCTGCCCAATCACCATATAAACAAGTCTCTAAGAAAATTCCTTCTCTCGAAAATGAGATTAATTGGTTTATTGATGATAAATGTGATGATGCTTTTTTATGCAATGCTCATGATTCTGAAAGGAATCCTAGAGCCAGAATGGATATAATAGAGAATAACATGTATTTTGTAGGTAGATTTGTGCAAAATTGCGTTGCTTGTCAAGATACTTTCTTTCTTAATTCCACATACAACGGAACGACTTTGAAGGTTCATTTTTGCCTAAATACGGAATTGCGTACAAGCTGTTTGTGTTGTTATAAAATATATGGTTTTATCCCTAACATACCTGAAAACATCACTACAGTGATTTTTGATGGGTATTATGACCATGAATATTCTTTAGTTGATTAACTTAGATGTTCAAAAATTATTAATAAAGATTATAGAGGGAGAAATTGTCAAATTATATAATATTTTCCTCAATCAAAATCAGATAATATTATAGTACTTCTACAGAATCGAACAAATAATAAAGAAAAAAAAGAGTTTTAAGGTTAATTTCTAGTATTTTTTATTTCAAATCCACAATGACTGCAATAATAAACGGAAAGGTTATCAATATTTCGATCAACCTTACTTCCGCATTGAATACAGTATTTTTGGGTGTTTGTTATTGTTGATGCATATTGTTCTAAAGGATAGGATTCCCTTCTTTGCCTTTGCGAATAATTTTGTGATCTCCTACCCCTAGATCGTGCTTTAGAAGCTGAAATAATGCTGCCAATTAGAATGAAAAGAGTTATCATGAGTAATAAAAGGAAAAAACTAAAGACACCAGACCTTCCAATAAAAAAAATAATTACTAAAAGAAACATGCTACTTATTGATGTAGAAATTATTAAACTCTTTTTTACAAATAGAGAGGAGTTTTCTTCATTATTATTTCCATTATCTTCCTGATTTTGAGAAGCAATAATAGGTGCTATCCATGCCATTATAATTAAACTCTACCATTTTTAATTTCGTAGCCACAATGACTGCAATAATACACTGAAAGATTATTAATATTTCTATCTACCTCACTTCCGCATTGAAGACAGTATTTTTGATTTCTTTTTATCGTGGTTGGTTTATGTTCTAAAGGATAAGGTTCCCTTCTTTGTGTTTGCGAATAATTTTGTGATCTTCCCCTAGACCGAGACCTAGAAGCTGTAGAAATAACTCTAATTAGACTGAAAATAATTATTATAATATAAATAGAGGGAAAATTAAAATAACCAAACCCACCAGAATAAAATATCAATCCTAAAAATATCATACTGCTCATGATTGTAATCATTATCGAAACCTTCTTTTTTCTTTGAAAGGATTCTTCTTCATTATAATTTTCTTCCTGATTTTGGGAAGCCATAATTGGTGTCATCCATGCCATTATAATTATAATAAATGAACTCGAAAATATATATGGTCTCCAGATTTTTCATTAGGTGCCATATGGTACCATATTATTTTCCACTTTTAAGAGCACTTTTTGTTAAGTTTTTTTCAAAATTCTTGTTATGAACTTCTTTTTTTGTTTTTTCTGCTAGACGTGGGATAATGAATTTTACAGCGATCCAATAGAAAGGTATAAGAATCAGCTCAACAACTATAGAAATCAAGAATGGCATTTTTTGGTTAAAAATATCCCATGCCAAACCCCCAAGAATAGGTCCTACAATACTTCCAATATTCTTAATAAATCTTTGAACGCCAAAGATTTTTCCTCTATTATTTATAGAAATCCTACTTAGTAGATTTTGGATAGAAAGTCCTGCGATCGATACTATTGTGATATCTAAAGTCCATAGAATTGCAATAATTATTAAAGAATTTGTATTAATTAAAAAATAAGTGGTAATTGCACCAATGATTGAAGAAATTGTTATTGCGATTGCTGGATTAAATTTATCAACAATATTTCCAATTTTTGGTGCAAGAGTAAATGATATTATACCACCTGGAAGGTAAGCAAATAAGAGTGCATTTGGATCATCGGTTATATTCTCCAAAATATACACTTGAATAAAGGGTTGTGCGATCGACCCATTTAAATTCGATAAGAAAAGAACGAATAATAGAAAAATTAGCCCAATTACTAAAATTTTTGATTTTTGATTTCCATTCTTTTGAAAAATATCATCATCGATTGAATCTGATTTTTCATTATCATCCACAAATTTTATAGATTCATCGACGTTTCGAACAAATTTAGATCCAGCATACATATTTGCTAATCCAAAAATGATCATAGGAGAGTAAAGTAGAAATTCAGGCAAATTATACCCAGTTCCAAAACCAAAAAGAGTAAATCCAAGAAACGAACCAATCATGATACCTTTGCCCATTTCCAGGTCTCGCTTACCGAATGCAAAACTCCGATTTTCTTTGTTCGATTTTTCTGAAATTATTGTATCAAATGGAATCCAGAAAAAACCCACTCCAAAACCAAGCGAAAAAGTCCCTACACCTAGTAAAAGTAGAGATTCTGTTAATACAGCGACGTATATAATAAAATATGAGAAACCTCTTCCCCAAGAACCTATTAAAATTAGCTTAGCTCTTGAAATTTTTGAATTATCAGTTAGAAATCCAACAAATAATGAAGAAAGCAAATGACCAAATATTTGAATGGAAACCAAAAATCCAATTTGAATTCCAGTTGCGGATAATGACTCATTTGCAATATAAGGAACAAGGAATATGATATAAAACATCCCTAAACTATTGTAAAGCACAATTCTTATCATTGAATTAAAATCTTCAGTAATTTTCGATGTTTCTTTATTGTCTTTTTTATTTTCCAAATCTTTATGTATTTCAGTCATATATTTTTCACATTTCTCACAATACTCTCTATAATTCTTATTTTATTTTATCAATAAAAAAAAAAAAAAATTAGATTATGCCGGTAATTCCGATCCATGATA
>JAUWMK010000257.1 GCA_030613185.1 Promethearchaeum sp. | reverse complement strand
CTTCAATTAGATACTCCAGTTTGGAAACAAATATATGGGCATTTTCTAAACTCATTTCAGGATCCATATCGACATGAAATTGAATTAAAATTTTATCAGAAAAATGATCTATAGTGATATTGTGCATGTTAGAGATTTTGTCCTTTGAGCATTCTTCTCCAACTAATTTAACTGCTTCTAAAAGATATTCAATATTTTTTTTTTCATCTTCAATTTTCTCACTTTGAATTTCGATGATTGTGTTGCAATTAAAATCAGGAAAGTTGGAATTTATAATGTTAATTATATTTTGACGTACTAAATTTGCGCTGAACATTGAATCTTGAATATTTAACGTAACGGTTACTAATGCATCTAGTAAATTACCTGTAGTTCTTATCTTGATAGAGTCAAGGTTTCTAATCCCCCCAATGTTTGTGATCTCATCTTTCACTTTTTCTATTTTGTCTTGAGATACAATATTAGCATCTGTTAGCTCTAAGTAACATTGTTTTATTATTTTAAATCCTTCACGAATAGATAATATGGAGAATATTAATGCTAAAATAACATCAATTATTGGTAAACCAAAACTCATTACAAGTAATCCAATAATAACTGTTATATTTCTATAAAAATCTGCTCTAAAATTGGTACCCTGGGCAAGTATAAGTGCATTTTTATACTTTTTTCCAATTTTTAATATTTTCCTTGAAACTCCAAAAACCAATCCTAAAGTTAAACCTAAAGATAAAGCAACCCATAAATTATTCTTTGGAGTTTCTAATGAATTTGATAATAGTCTTTCAATAGATTTGATAATAACTAGAAGATATAATCCAATAATTAACAAACCTTGAAGCAATCCAGCAAATGAGTTAATTTTATAGTGCCCAAACATATGAGAAAAATCTGCTTCTTTTCTAGATTCTTTGAGTGCAATAAAAGTGATGCTTACGGCAATAAAATCAATTATTGAATCTGAAAGTTCTGCAAAAAAAGATAAACTATCGGTAATAAATGATATTGAGATTTTTATTAGAAGTACAAGTATAACCATAAATATTGAAAGCCCATTTACTAAATTTTGTTCTTTAATTTTTAAAGAATTCATAAGTTTAATTTTATTTTCATTGCTTCATAAATTTATTTTGAATTTATTTTGATCTTTTAAAATATCATGTTAAATGCTAGATTTTTTAGGTGTAATAGATAATACAATTAATAGTTGATTAGAAATACAATTAATTAATAACTGGTGTTAAAATAATGGGGCGATGTAGTAGTTGTGGTGCAGAAAGTGATCTTGATGAATACGTATGTTCTAATTGTGATTATCATATAAAAACTGAAAAAATTGAAGAAATACCCTTTTTGAGTTATGTGTTTAAAAGACCAGAAAAAAAATGGTACAAGCCTGATAATAGAATAATCCGGCTGGCTAAAACAATTTATAATCCTGCTTGGGCTTTTTTCGATATAAACAAGAAAAAGAACAGTGGAACATTACTTATTCTTCTGTTTAATGCGTTTTTCTTTGGGTTATGGGGCGTCGCAATTAATATTCATGTTAGAGTTGTAGGTATGCCTATTTTAAATAAATTTCTTATTGGGTTAGCGATTTTTCTATCTTTATTCATATTTTCATTTCTTTATTATGCAATCATCTTTTGGGTATATGATCTAAGTTTCTCTCTAGCATCTAATTTTTCAGTTCAATTAGATGGAATTTTAGCAATTAGATTTAACATTCAAACTAAAAAAGGTTCTTTGAAAGAATTAATGAGTGGTAAAAAACGCATTCAAAGCCAAATTAGTGAAGATACAATTAAACTTGAAGGTGCAAAACAGAAAAAACCTTTGAAGAAGATTAAACAGACCGGTAAATATAAAATAATGAGATATGCGTATACACCTATAGTTATAATAAATTTTCTTGGATTTTTACTCCTTTTAATTGGTTTACCAACAATGGATTTTATTTTTATTGCTGGATTATTTAATTCACCGGTATGGACTATAATATACCTCCTTGAAGCGTTAACATTATTAATCTGGATTCCTACTTTGGTTACTTTAGCATTGCGCGAAATCGGGAATACCAATACAACAAAATTGCTAATTGGTAATATAATCATAGGTGCTATACTATGTTTTCTATTATTCCTTTTACGACCTGCGATCGGAGCGGGTTCACTTAATATAATTGATCGCTTAAGTTCATAAACATAAGATCCAGATATCATATATTTTTTTGTTGATAAAATTCCTTTTTTTTATCTGATTTTAAAGTGTTTAGAAGATCTTCAATTAATAATTATCAAGAATCTATAAAAAATAGAGATATTACTGAATCTAAAGCAGAGCTCTTTTCGATTTTGCAGACCGCAAATTTTTTGAAGAGTAGATTCGATATTGGATTAATTGATATGGATTTTTACTTTAAAAGGATGAGGTTTTTTCAAAATGAGTTAATGTCTATTCAACAAAAATTGTTACCCAGAAATAAGAGTTTGATCGATATTATTAACAATTTTCCAGTAAATGATGATTTGAAACCAATATTAACCATTATATCCTCAATTCAAGATTACAATTTTAATCAGTTTGCTCAAAAGTGGCAGATGGATCCCGTTCAATTAGCTGCGGGAGCCACAAAAATTACATCCAACTTTATTACATTGATTGATTATCTTCATTTAATTGAAGATTTCGATGAACCAGTATTAATGGAATATATCATAAATTTGCGTATAAGCCTAAGTGAAATGCAGACTTTTGAGCCATTTTATATCCACATCTTGAATCTTGAAAAAGAATTGCCAAAATATTTTCATGATATTCATATATCAAGCAATTCTAATCCAACAAAGATCAAATCACTAATTTCAGAAATTGAAGATGTTGTATATGATATATATAAGGAATTTAAACAGTATTTAGGGATTTCTTAAATGTATCAAGATAGAATTAATCATAGCATCAATTTATTAATTTTATTTTTAAAAAAATCTTGTGTCACCTTGTCGCTTGTTTTTGTTAACATTCGAAAAAAATGGCTTACATAAAGTACTTACTCTCACAACATCGAAGGAAAATAGAGACTAAAAAAATGGTGTAAGTCGGCAATTTCTCTTAAGCTTCAAACCGCTGGATAAAGGCACGGACCTTCGCTTCATATTCTGGCTCAAGTTGGCCATTCCCTAAAGAGGTTTCATTTATAATGTTCAAACTTAGTAGCTCTTGCGGAAGTTGTTCGACAGGAACCTTTTCAATGAGTTTTACCCAGAGTTCCCCTGTTTTCAGATTTTTTTCGTAAATATTGCGTTCCATTTTCGATTCTGCATTAGCTACTTCGGGTTTCATTTCACTTCGGGTCTCCCATACTGCAATTTTTTTCATGCGTTTATGTTCCTTTTGTAAGGCTTTTGCATACCGCTTTACCCACGATCGAAGCGCAAAACTGATATTGCCCATACGGCGGGGGCCTCCGAACAGCAACGCGTCGGGATCTGTGGCCAATACGGCTTTTTGATTGACATCTTTTGCATATGCCACTTGGACTTCATGGTTGGGACTCAATAATTCTTGCATGAACGCAGCAACACGTTTATTGCTACCAAATTTAGAATCATAAATAATCCAAATTTTCATAGTTACTCATTGGAATGGTTTGATATTAAATTATGAAGGTGCCACTTTTTAGCGAGGTTGATTTGTACAGATAAAGAACGTTGCTAAGATATCAAGCAGTTCTCATCCATCAAAAATTAAATCATTGATTTCAGAAATTGAAGATGTTGCATATGATATATATAAAGAATTTAAACAGTATTTAGGGATTTCTTAGAAAATTCTTATAGAATTAGTTTTACAATCAATTTTTATAGGTATATTTTCATTTAAGTGGCTTAAAACTGAAAAAACGAAAATTTAATATTTTATGGAAGGTATTTTCTCATATGGTTCGTCCATCTCTAAGATCTCATTCACAAGCCCGGATTAAAACAAGAATTCCCGGCAACCATATGAGAATACATTATATCCGAAGAAGACCAAAACATGCTCATTGTCCAATAACCAACGTTAAGCTTCATGGAGTTCCAAGATTACGACCTGCACAATTAAGAAAATTAAATAAAACTCAAAGACGCCCAAACAGACCTTATGGTGGAAGAATTTCACATAAGGCATTATCTGATGCAATCCAAGCAAAAGTCCTAGAACAGTTTTCTAAAAAATAATTTTATTTTCAATTTTTCTTTTTCTTCTACAATATATCTTTACATTTATATTTCATTTTAATAATAATTATCATAATGAATATTTCATTTGCAGGTCTCCATGGAACTGGAAAAAGCACGATTGCAAAGAAGATAGCTAAACATTTTGATTTGAATTTCTATTCGACAGGTATGGCTTTCAGAGAGCTAGCTAAATTGAAGAAAATGACTTTAGAAGAATTCTCCCATTTCGCTGAAGCAAATTTTGAAATAGATCGTCTATTGGATGGCAAAATTAGACTTTTGGCTGAAACCGGCAATTCTTATGTTTTTGATGGTCAATTACCTGCTTTTATGCTTGGGGATTTAAATAGATATCGTATTTTACTAAATTGTGATTATGATGTAAGATTGGCTCGAATGGCATCTCGAGATAATAGATCATTGGAGGACCAGAAAAAAGAAACGGTTGCACGAGAAGAAAGTGAACGAGAAAGATTTATTCAATTGTATAATATTGATATTTTAGATCCCAATACAATTCTTAAGAATTTCGATCTTATTATCAGCACAACAGAATTAAACATAGAAGAAATATTCAAAATTTGTAGAATTGCGATTGAAGGGATAGCGCGTTCGATGAAGGAAAAAGAAACATAAAAAAATAATAAATTTTTTAATTTTTGCTACCTTTTTCAAACCATTCTTAAGTGTTTTCGGACACTTATGAAACATTAGGATTATACCATATGTTTGGCGTAGTCCTGTGTAAACTAATTTGTGGTAACACAAATAAGGTGTTTCAAAAATATGCCAGTATTCGAAATAGGTCGTGTTGTAGTAAAAACTCTTGGTCGTGAAGCAGGGATGTCTGCAGTAATAATTGACATCGTTGATCGAAGCTACGTTTTGATTGATGGTTTAAAAATTCGCCGCCGTAGAGTAAATGTTCGTCATCTTGCCCCAACTCCAGAAAAAATTGAAATTAAAAAAGGAGCTAAGTCTCAAGATGTCAGAAAAGCAATTGAAAAAGCTAATTTAACAGAAAAATTTGAAAATCGAATTAAATTAGATCTATAGTAATAATAAGAGTAATGATTTTTTTTTCTTTATTTTGCACCTGTAGCCTAGTCGTACGACGCTGGACTGGAAATCCAGTGCATGAAAATGCTCGGGGGTTCAAATCCCCTCGGGTGCGCTCTTCATCCATCATTTCTAGTAATGATTTCTCCTCATTTTTCTCATTGTTCATCCTATTATGAGGATTCTTAAAAGATAAATTTTTTTCAATCTTTCCTTATCATATCTAAAAAAAAATGAATTTTATATTCAAAATTGACAGATAAGGAAATTATTAATACATTAACCTGTGAAATGCAAGAGTTTTTTATCAATTATGAACTTACAGAGACAACCCTCAAAATCGCGTACTCGATAATAAAAAATTTCCACCGAGTCGGAGGTTTCCCAGTGGTAACTGGTAGGTCATAACTATGAATTACTTAATTTTAGTATTTTGGGTCTTGTCATTATTTTTATCGACAAGTTTCATCGCCTTGTATGTTCGGAAATATAAAAAATCCGATATAATTATTGCATTTTATGTGGTCTATATTGCTTTATCTCAAATCTTAGCTGCAAAAATCGCTGTTTTTTGGAATTGGACTGCTCCTGCTGCCGTTATTATCTTTCCGTTCACATTTCAATTAACTGATACCATGAATGAGCATTTTGGTCAAAAAGAAACTCATAAAATGATTTTTATCGCCTTCTTAACTCAAATTTTAATGGTTATGTTCGTTTGGTTTGGAAATTCTTTAGAGCCCGCTGTATATTGGTGGGTTGATAATGAACAATGGCTTTTAATTTTCAGTCAAAGTATCGCAATAACTGCTGCAAGTTGGATATCATTTTTGCTTACAGAGAATTTAGACGCTTGGCTTTATCAAAAAATTAAAAAATGGACTAAAGGAAAAATGCTTTGGGTTCGCAGTGTTTTAAGTGATATACCGGTGTTGGCGTTGGATTCTGTTATATTTGTAACACTTGCTTTTGGAGTATTTTCTCCTAATGCTGATTGGGTTATGGTTCCTATTATAATTCTTGGACAGCTAATTACTAAATGGTTCTTTGGAGTTTTAGATACTCCATTTATGTATTTAGATAGATTTATTGTCAATTATAAAGGCGGAAAAAACGTTAAATCTTTGGAGAATGAGTCTTAATCTATTTAACTTGAGTTATACGATTTTTTTTTATAAATTATTTTAGAAACGACCGAATTTTGCATTTTTGGTGTAAAATAATCAATTTGCGAATATCCCAATAGAAATTTTTTTCTCTGAAAGCAATCGCTGTCATCCATGAATAATTACTTAACCATTTTTTTCTACCAATTTTTAAATCTCCGGTGTAGTATGATTGCAGTGATTCCCAGCAGACAGTAAATTCCCAAATAGAAAAACCCTGGAATGGAAAATGTTGTTGCTCGTTCATATTCTAGCAACTCATCTCCAGAAGTCATAATTAAGCCTGAAAAACCACCTTGAAATTCTTGAATCATTTCACTTTTCACATCTCGTCCAACATCGGGACTATAATATCGCACTGTTGTGATATTGACATATTCATCTCCTGAATGCATTGCAATTTCTACACATTCAAAAGTTCCTGCGGGTGTAGTAATTGTATGGAGAACTTCATCAATTGAAACTGAATATTGAGTAA
>JAUWMK010000371.1 GCA_030613185.1 Promethearchaeum sp. | reverse complement strand
ATTTGATCTTTTGAGATTGGATCCATCTTGGTTAGTAATTGAGTTTCCTTCAATATTTCAGGATTCAATTTCCAGTATTTGACTTGGAAATTTTTCACCATTTCAGTTCTTGAGACAAATACTAAATCATCCTCTTCCATAGTTTTTAGATTTCTTGTAATTGTAGATATATTTCTTTGTAACAATCGGCTTAATTGTACTCCACTTAATTCTCTACGAACAATTAAATTCCAAGATATCTGAGATTTGGTCGAATTCTCAAATAGTTTCAATGGAATTATTTTTTTCTTTGAAAGATTATTAGTCATTATTTTCTTATTGAATGCCTAAGATTTATATGTAACTAATGGTTGTCATTAATCAATCGGTTGCATCTATGCATGCGAAGTAATAAACTAAAAATCATTAAAAAGTAATATTCAAAACTTAAAAAAAAATAACAAATGAAGTGAAAAATATTGAATAAAAAAAAAAAACAGTCAAACAATTTGAAACAAGCAATAACATTATTCAAACAAGGGAAATTTAATGAAACCGAACAAATCCTTTCAAATTTAAATCAAATAAATCAAGATAATTTTACACAAAATTTCTTAAATGGATATATTGCCTTAATTCAAAACTCACCAATAGCTGAAAAATGGCTAACTAAAGCCAATCAACTTAGATCCAAAGATTTAAGCACCAAATTACTTCTTTCAGAATTTTATTATCGGAAAGATAAATTTCAAGAAGCTTCAGATTACTTAGAATCTACAGGAAATGTGTCAAAATTCAAAAAATTAAGATATTTTGAAGATAAAATACCTTATCAAATTGAAGAAAATAAGAAGACTACTCTCAAATTGATTACAATTGATCCATTACCTGTAGTTCAAGTTAAAATCAATGGATATGAACCTGTAAATTTTTTTATTGATACTGGTGGAGGGGAATTAATTTTGGACACGTCATACGCCAAAAAAATAGATATAAAACAATTTGGAGATGTTATTGGAACATTTGGAGGGGGAAAAAAAGGTAAATTATCTCACGGAGCTATTAATTCCTTTGAAATAGGTGGTCTTAAAATAAATAACCTTCCTATAAATATATTGACACTTGGAGACGCTCTAAATAGATATTTTAAAAATTTAAAAATAGTTGGAGCCATTGGAACCATATTTCTTTATCATTTCTTAAGTACATTGGATTATAAAAATAAAGAATTAATTCTACGACCACGAACAGAGAAGTCATATGAGGAATTTAAGATAGAAAATCAATCAAAACAAATGACTTCTATTCCATTTTGGTTATGTGATGATCATTACATGGTTGCATGGGGTACAGTAAATCAGAGTAAGCCACATTTATTTTTAGTAGATACAGGGATGGTTGGAGGGGCATTTACTTGTCCAAAAAATACAATAAAGGATGCAAAAATCAACTTAGATAAAAGAAGACAAAGTTCAGGTATGGGTGGAGGTGGATCAGTGAAAATACTAAATTTTGAAGCAAAAGAAATAACATTAGGCTCTCTAAAACAAAAAAACCTTCCCTGTCAATATGGCCCTTTCCCTTCAACACTCGAAAAAGTATTTGGATTTCATATCGGTGGTTTAATCTCACATAATTTCTTTAAAAAATACGCAATAACGATGGATTTTGACCGAATGCAATATTATTTAGCCTAATACCTTTCTTTACATGATTTCATCCATACTATTTCATGGGATAGGAAAAAAAATCAATTTTGAAGGGAATATTGATGATTTATCTCAATATCTTGATTCGTTGGTTGATATTTTTAAAAACATAAAAAAAATTCTCAAACCTAAAGCCCATATAATGATCATATTGCAAAATTGTAGAACAAAAGAGGGAAAAATGGAACCACTTGCATGGAATTTTGCATTAAAGATGGAAAAACATTACAAATTGCTTCAAGAATTCATTTGGCTCCAAGATCAGAAATTTATGGGTATTTGGGGGTGGCCTACGACCTATGTTAGCAACGTTCATCATCATTATTGCCTTGTTTTTCAAAATTTATGAATATATATTCTAAGGTTCTAAGGAAAAAAACTTCTTTTAACCAAAATTTTTTTTTATAAGCAAAAGACTTAGAGACCGCTTCATTTTTAACATTTTAATTCATAAAAATGTACTCATTCATTTTCAAGTGAGTACATTTTTGCGAAATTTTTTAAATTCGTGTTAATTTAAATTTAAATGAGTACGTTTTCACAAGCAAGTTGATCTAATTATGAAAAAATTTGATGAATTAAAAAAAATCTTCAAAGAAAACAAATGGTACTATTCAAAATCAGAAAGTGGTAATTTGATTTCAGATTATGAAATTTTAAACTTGTTGGGTAATGGACATATTATTAAGATGAAAGCAGGATTATATCGCTGGATAGATATAAATTCTGGAGGTCAAGAAGAAATAATTGAAATATCAATGATTGAGCCACGTGGAGTTTTTTGTCTATATACTGCAATGTACTTCCACAATCTTACTTCTTTTGTTTCTTCAAAATATTTCCTTGCAATACCACGAAATTGTAGAATTCCTAAAGGCGTTGAAAATTACCCATTGGAAATTAGAAAATGGAAAGATAATTTCTTTGACTTAGGAATTGATTTAAAACAATTTGGAGATTACAATGTTCGAATTTATAATAAAGAAAAAACTGTTTGTGATTGCATTAGATTCAGAAAAGAAATTGGACAAAATACGTTAAAAGAAGTAATTAATTCATATTTAAATTCAAATCAAAAAAATTATCTGAAATTGATGCAGTATGCAGATGTTTTGAAAGTTAAAAAGATTTTATCTGATTATTGTAGTATGTTAATATAGAAGGGGATAAATTGACTGATATAAAACATAGAAAAAAAAGCAGCAATTCATTCAAACAACGGTTAAAAAACATTGCAAAACGTCAAAAAATAGTTCCACACTTAATATATTTAACATATGTTTTCGAAAGATTTCTCTATCGATTATCCATTTCAGAATATATAGATAATTTGATCTTGAAAGGTGGATTACTTTTATACTGTGAAGGAAAAACTTATCGTCAAACAAGGGATATTGATTTGCTATGCCAAAATATTCCAAATGAAGAAGCAACTATAAGAAAAATGATTGAAGAAATTTGTACAATATCTGTTTCAGATCATATTCAATTTAAGACAAAACAAATAGAAATTGCTGAACAGATGATACTTACCCAAAATCCAGGATTTAAGATTATGATTCCATTTGAATTTAACACTATTCAAGATCAGATGCAAATTGATTTAAGTTTTGGTGAAATTATTATACCAAATGCTCGAAAACTTATATTTCCGCTGTTGTTACAAGATCATGTTCCTTTTTCGATTTTTGGATATTCAATTGAAAGTTTAGTGGCAGAAAAATTAAATGCTATATATGTTATTGGGGATAGAAATACAAGAATGAAAGATTATTATGATTTATTTATCTTACTTGAAATCGATAATTTTAAGCAGAAAGTTCTATTAGATGCAATTAAATCAACATTCGCTAATAGAAATACTAATATTGAATCGCTATCCCTTTTAAATATCTTAAGGAATAAATTTTTTTCAAACGAATTTGAAAAGTATTGTAAAAAAATTAAAATTTCAATAATTCCCTTCGCCAAAATATCTCAAAGATTAATTAAAGGATTTCTACCTATTTTCATATTAATTGAGGAGAATATTATTCCTGAAGATGGAATAAAATGGGATCCGACAAATTTTCAATGGGATTGAGATAAAACTTCTTTTGGGGCATTGTCACTTCAATTTCTTCTAATTTGCTTAGTTTTAGAACAAGGATTTGATGAAGATTATGGGAATTTAAAATATGATTTAGGAAATATTGATGATTTATTCCAATATCTTGATTCGTTGGTTGATATTTTTAAAGTTTTAAAAAAAATTCTCAGACCTAAAGCCCATATAATGATAATATTGCAAAATTGTAGAACAAAAGAAGGAAAAATGGGACTACTTGCATGGGATTTTGCATTAAAGATAGGAAAACATTACCAATTGCTCCAAGAATTCATCTGGCCCAAGATCAGAAATTTATGGGTATTTGAGGTTGGTCTACGGCCTATGTGAGTAATGTCCATCATCATTATTGTCTAGTTTTTCCAAAACCCACAAATAAAGGAAACAGAAATTGCGAATCCTTAGATTTAGAGAAGATACTAAATAATTATTGGAATTTGTATTCTATAAAGAATTTTGGGAATTATGTTTTCATTAGAGTTTACACATAATAATGAAAATTTAAGCTAAAAATAAATATTCATATTACTATAATCAATATAAAGATACTATTAATAAGTAAATTACTTATAATAAAAAGTATTTAATGTAAAGGTAATTTAAACATTAAATAAATTCAACAGGTTAATATTGTGATAAAAAAATATTCAAAACCTCCAATAATTGAAGCGGTTTGTGAATTTAAATTTGTTCAAAAAACTGAATGGGATTGGACGATCCCAGGTATATTTTATAGTAAAATTAGAGAAAACTATCCTATTAAAAGGGAAATAAGAGGAATTGGTGTTGGAGTGAAAATTGATAATAAAACAAAAGCAATGGGCTCGGACATTTCCTCACAAGTTCTTCAAAACGTATATGGAATGC
>JAUWMK010000188.1 GCA_030613185.1 Promethearchaeum sp. | reverse complement strand
GTATTGCTTAGAGATTCAGTATTTTTTCTATGTATTTTTGAGTACTTCAAATAAAATGATTTTTTATAAGAGGGTTTCAGAGATTATAAAACTTTGTGAAAAATTTATAAAACTTTGTGAAAAATTTATAAAACTTTGTGAAAATTTAGTGATCTTTATGAAATCCCACATAAGCATCAACTCTATGTTAGTAAATAAAATTTTTTCTTTTTCATTTTTTTATTCGACTTTATATACTTTCATAAAATCAATTTATAGAAAATAAATTTACAGGTGCTTTTATGAATATTAAAATCCCGAAAACCGAAAAAGATGTATTGGATTTTTTTGATAATCCAAAGGTTGTAGTTGAAAACGGTCATATTACCGAATTTGAATTTATCCATAGTGATATAACCGCTTTACCAGAAAATTTTGGAAATTTACTTTATCTTAAAGAGATTAACTTGTGCAATAACAAATTAAAAAACCTTCCTGAGAGCTTCGGAAACTTAGTAAATTTAGAAATTCTCCATTTAAAGAGAAATAATCTTAAATCCCTACCTGTAAGTTTTAATAATCTTAAAAATCTCAAGATTCTTCATTTGAATAAAAATCAATTTGTCAGACTCCCACAATTCTTTTCGGATTTAGCCAGTCTCGAAGAAATTAATTTGGCAGGAAACCACCTTGAATCCCTCCCAAGCAATATCAATCATCTCAAAAATCTTAAACATTTTCATTTGCAAGAAAATAAAATTACATCATTCCCCGAAACATTCGGAATCATAAAAAACCTCGAATTCCTTGATTTAAGCCATAATCAAATTGCGACTCTTCCAAAAAGCTTCGGAAATCTGCAAAATATTTCTCAACTTTATCTTAATAAGAACAATCTTAAAATCTTTCCGGACAGCTTTGAAAATTTAAAAAATCTCAAATTCCTTAACTTGGGCTTAAATCAATTTTCGTTCATCCCGCAATACTTTGAAAAATTTGTTCATCTAAAATCTCTCAATCTATACGATAATATGATTTCATCACCTCAAGATATTTTTGAAAGAATGCAAAATCTCGAGCATTTGGATATATCAAATAACCCAATAAGAACTCTAAGCAAATTCTTTATTAATATGTATAGCGAAAACAAATTTGTTATTTCTGATTTACATTTAACCCTAAAAGGACAGAGATTATGCTATTTTGAAGATCCCGATGATTATTTGAAACTTCTTAAATATTATGAAAAATCTCCAGAAGAACTCGCCAGCCAATACATTTCCAATCCCGGATCTTTAACTGATGATGAAGAAGAAAGATTAGTCCACGAAGCAAGAAGTCCCGAAATTCAAATTTTGGAAAGTGATCTATTATCAAATGTTTCGATTCTAAATAAAATCATGAACCGCCCTATCGAAAAAATCCCTGATCCCATAATTAATTCTTTAGTTGACACCACAATCCCAGTTATTGATGATGAAAACTCCGAAAAAGAAATTGTAAGAAGTGGCGAAATTGATGAAATTAAATTTAGGTGGTTCGATGATACCCAAAAGGACTGTTTCCAGCCCACAATTACCTTTTTTGGCCATCCTGAACTAAGTGATCACTTAATAGGTGCTGATAAAATTGTAATTAAGGAACAACAGATTAAGATTGGTTTTTCTTATCCATTAAAAAACAGCACAGTTCAAGATTATTATATGGTTGGAGGGTTTACCAGAATAGAATTGGCACAATGTATTTTTTATGGTTACTCTACAATTTACGAAGAGAAAGATTTGAAAAAATACGGGATTTGGGGGCATTCGATGGGGGATTTATCGTTAATTTGTGTTGAGTATTATTTTGAAGAAAATTATTGCAGGTTAAGAATCGAATCTTAATTTTTTTTGTGGGGTGTCGAATTTTATTAAGGAAATTATCGATATTTATATAAGCACACAAAGAAAAATCTATAATACATGCCAGTAAAAATTTATCGTGATAAATATGAAAATCGGATTAACCTGTTCAAGGGACCTTGCAAAACTCCCAAAATATCTCGCAAAATGTCTTGAACAATCTATTAAAAAAATTAATACCATGCAATACCCTGAAACATATTTATCATTTATCACAGGTGATGCAAAAAGTGACATCGAGTGCGGGAAAATATTAGAGGATTGGGAATATGATGTTCATTACCTCGCCCCTGCCAATAAGTTAGTGAACATAATCTTTTCCAAAAATCTATATACGGCAAGAAATAAAAACGTTGTAAATAACTGTGTCTGGTTAATATCTATTTGGGACGGAATTTCTCCCGGAACAGCGAATACAACTAAAGATGCTCGGGAAAGCGGAAAAAAAATTATTGAATTTGTTAATAATCCAAAAAACACGAAGATCTCGAAATATTTTACTCTAAACAAAAAACGTGATTTCGAAAATGAATAATGAATGTTTTACTATTGGCCATTCAAATCGCCCTAAAGAAGAAATGATCGATCTACTTAAAGGATTTCATATAGATTATTTAATTGATGTTCGGTCAATCCCGTATAGTAAATTCTCTAATCAATACAATAGAGAAAGTTTTTCTAATTTTTTAAAAATTAATGGAATTCATTATAAATATCTCGGTAATATGATTGGAGGGGCCGTAGTAAGGTTTAATTCAACGAATTCTAAATCAATTAGTCTTAAAGACATTACAAATAATGAACAATTTCAAAAAGGTATCGGTATTGTATCCAATTTTCTAAAACAAGGAAAAAGAATAGCTTTAATGTGTTCTGAAAAAGATCCTTTTACATGTCATCGGTTTTTCTTGATAAGTTTTAGTTTAAGTAAATTGGGGATTAATGTAAATCACATTATTTCTGAAAACGCATTAGTTAGTAATAGCACATTAGAAAAAAATCTCAGAAAGAAATTTAATCAGAAATCCCTATTAGATTTTAATCAAGATCCTATCGATATAGAAAAATTTTACGAAAAACATGCAATGCAGATATATAAAAAATTCCACGAATAACGACATTTAAAATTCTCCTAAAATTGTATTGGTTTTTTTTCATCTGTTTCCGATTTTTTAAACATACAACAAATATGACTTCTATGGAAAGTAGAGATGATGAGTGATTTATTAATGTTGGAAAACGGTGATAAGGAGTTAAAAAAAACGAAATCCCAAAATCGTGTATTTATACATTACTAAAACTTCAAATCTTATCCGATTCATTCTTTTAATCTCGTAATTACAAATATTGAAGTTTCTTGGAATAAAAATCAAGATCTTTGATGGAAATTTCTCTCAATTTCTTAGGTTTTTCGTGTAATTGGCATTTCAAGCAATTTTTCATTTTAAAATTCTCAAATAAACTAATTAAATCGTCACTCATGCTACAAATTTTCTTTTTATTACAATATATTTTCTTTTTATCATCGAAGTAGATGAATTTAGCCACAGATTGTGCAGTTGGATAATAGGCTACTTCAATAGATTTACAATAATTAAAAATAAATGTAGGGTCCGCTTGTTTTATATTCTCATTAGAAAGACCATTAGATTTAAGAAATTCAATAACTTGGGATATTTTTGGATTTTCATTAGTATATTTATGTTTATTAAAATCTTCCATTGTGTTAATGATTTTTTTTATTCTTTTTTGATAAAATTTATGATTTTTTTCTTCAGCTAAATTTAAACCTTGCTGATAAATTTCATAAGCTAAATTTTCATCAAATAATTCATATCTGGCACCTACTTGGACTAAACCATATAATCTTAAGTCATTATCTTGTATTGAATCCAAAATCGTCAGGAATTTCTTGAGAATCGGTTTTTGTCTTTCTAAAAACGGTTTAAAATAATTATTTCCTAATACTCCTTGCATTGAATATATAAAAATATTTCCAACAAATAAGAGTTGTAATTTAAAATAAAGGAGATAATAGAGATCATTCTCATTATATATCCTAATTAAAAATTCATTAATTTTCTTCTCTATTTTTGAGATTTCTTTATCCAGTTTTATTTTTTCTTCAAGACTGAATTTATTAATTTGATTTAAATCACTTAACTTGATAAAAGTAACAGTTATAGGAGCTAGCTTTAAATTTAACCTAATAAAATCTATCCATAAAGGATAAAAAGAAAATCTTAAAACTCTAATCTCATCTTTTAATTCCTTTGCAATATCTAATCCTCTGTTTGATAATTCGAGAATTTCATCCTGAATTTGTGATGTAGTTGGGATTTTTAATGTTATTAGACTTTCAACTGCAATCAGCATTTCTATAGATTTCTCATCTCTGTTTATTATCTTATAAATGTTTTTTATCATTAATTCTTGATTATCTTCTTTAAAATTGAGTTTACTCAAATGTAATAATCTGTAATTATTCTTTTTTTCACTTTCTCTAATAATTCGTTCCATTCTTTTCGAATCATCTAATGAGAATTCAATACCTTGATGCCATAATAAACTTTGAGTATAGTGATTAATGTTTTGATTATAAGCGTTTAGAATCTCAGTTTTCATTAAGTTTAGGTTAATAACTTCCTGAGTTTTAGGAATATTTAGTGTGATTGTCTTTTGTGATCGCCAATCTGGATTTTTTAGATTTAATTCTTCTCTAATATAGGTTTGTAAATTGAGCCAATATGATATTTCTCGCTTAGTATCATAACGAAATAATAAAACAGGGAATACTAATTTTTCATAATAAAGTAGATATTTAACTTCAATACTAAACTTCACATGGGTTTCATTAGATTTAAGGTGATCTGTCCCCTTATTCTGAACATAAAAAGGACGTCCAATAGTTTTTCTATTTTCTGTTATTTCAATGTTAAAGTCTAATCCATAGTCATTGTGAAGAGGATTAACAATCCAAGGATCGAAAAAATTTGATAAGAAACGATCCGACTCTGATTGTATAATATGTTCCCGTGTCCTTTCCATAGATATATTTTAATTTTTTTAATGTAAATATTTTTCTGAATAAAGGTTTAATAGATTTTATTTTAATTAACAATAAAGAGGAAAAAAATGCTCATTGCTGAGTTTAATGGGGAAATTGTGGAAGCCTCCAAAAAACTTCTCCACTCAAGTAAATTATTGCCCAATCAAAAATATCTATGTCGTAATCCAGATTGTAAACATCGTGAATTGATATTACGAAAAGGTGATAAAAAGATCCCTCATTTTGCACACAAAGTTCAAAATCCCGAATGTATGCAACGGTTCGAAGGGGAAACTCAAGAGCATTTAGCAATGAAGAAATATATGAAAATTTTACTTCAGATCCCAGAAAAATTTGTCGAGGTTTATGGTTATGATGGTGTACGACCTGATTTGCTTTGGGAATACTCTGGGAAAAAATATGCGATAGAAGTACAACACTCTAATATTTCAAATATAGAAATAAAGCGAAGGAACCAGTGTTATAAGGATTATAATCTAATTCCATTATGGATATTTCACTACGAAGAACAAAACGGAGAATTCAATTTCAGCTTCATTAAAACATCAAAAAAGTTAGATGAATTTACTATATTGACCTCTCATGGTATTCGTCAAGTTTTTTATATGAAATTAAATCCCGTGATTAAGCTAATGGAAAGAGTATCAAAACAGAAAGATAGAATTCTTAAAGAAATGACTTCTGCAGAACAATTATATGAACATCTAATAAATCCCCAAAAAATATTCCAAGAAAAAATATTATTTCCAAGAAAGAAAACACCAATTTTTCAATTTCTTCTCAATCTTCTTTTATCATCCAAACAGTTGGATAACGACTCTGTTCTTAATATTGAAGAATTTCCCCTTATTTTTAAGAAATCAAACCTTGATTTAATTTGGAGTTCCAAAAATAACAAGAAATTTGCATTTTTAATTATTTTCGTCCCCAATAAAGAACCAGAACTTGAAGAATATCAGCAAAAAAACATAACTCCAATTTTAATCTGGGAGAGTAATAAGCATCTTCGAGAAATAGCAAACAAAAGTAGTGAACTAGGGTATTTTTTTTATTACAGTCATCCTATTCTTTACGTTTATATTTGGGGCTATGGACTTAGATACAGAGTAGAGGTGAATAACTACAAATTAATTGAAAATCTGGTTGATTTTCCATCTATTATTATTCCATCAATGTTAAAAGCACAAGCAAAAACTGATTTTCAAATTCCCTCATGTGAAGACTGCTCCCATTTTACTAAAGATTTAACCTGTAAAATCACCCTGTTCCATTTAGAGCAAGATTCATTTAAAATTGACCATCCTTTTTATGAATTTAAACACGATCAGGGATTTTATTTTAAGAAATTTTACTTTCGATCAACATATCAGCAGAAAACTTGGGTGCCAATCATAATTATTCCAGACTATGAATTATTTCAGATTATAAAGGATGTAAATTTCAAGAGCAAATTTCAAAAACCAAGATTCATTCTTTGTGATCTATTCAATTTGAATTATTCTCCCATGAATCCAAACCCCTTAGTTTGCAATTGGTGCAGAAACACTTATGAGATCATCACAGATCCACAGTTCTATCTTAGAAAAGATTATAATATGTCAAGTATACTAAAATATCCGCTCTTTTTATGCAGGACGTGCTTTAAATATTTCAGCAAGTATGAAAAAATATGTTCTGTTTGCAGACTTCGTTATCATAAGAAAAAATATTCGCAGTGTTTTGTATGTCACCAATCCAAATATAAATACGAAGAAACAAAAGATTTGGATATTCAAACTGAAAATATCGAAAATCCTCCAACTGAAGAGATGACAACCTCCCAACACACAGATGACACCGAATGGACTATTATTCCTGAAGGAAATGGATCTATAACCTATAAAGGTGATTCAAAAAAAATAAAAGATTCTAACGAGTAGAAATTGATCACAATCTGACTGGTTGATTATCGGTAATCTTACATACTGGATTTAGGCTCAATACTTGCCTGAATTTGCCGAAACTTCCCTCACGTTTAAATAATAACATTTATTTTGAAGGAAACCAAAATAATTATTTGATTAAAGATGACAAGTAGAATCACGATTGGAAATGAAAATCACCAAAGAATAGTAGATTTTGAAAACTTGCGGCTTAACAACCCTCAGCATCAAGGCTGGCAACATATTCGTAACTGGGAAGGAATCTATTCGCACAATTTCTCCAATCTTGTTGATTTACCCGGTCCAGAATTGATTTGGGTGGGATGTAATTATGGAGAAACAAAGAAATATTGCAAATCTACATCACTTCCAAAAATTGCATTTATGGGCAACAATGCAAACTTTTCTTCATTTGAGATGGGATATTGGATTAGTCTGCAACACATGCGCAATATATGGAACCGCAACCCACCAAGAGCGATTAATCCAATGACACCTGATGAATGGCTGCAATTTCGCAATGGTGGTGATTTAAACATCAATGGACAGAATATACATTTCAATGGTTACTGTGAGTTTGATCATACTACTCGTAAATATTGTTATGCAGCGATCGTTGATGCCTTTTTTTGTCAGGATTTTTCGTCATATCCCAACCATATTGCGCTTCAAGAAGTTCTAGATTCTCTCTTCAACCAATATGCAGGAACCATTCAGATGAATAGAAAAAAAGGAATATTAGATTACATAGCTATTACTAATGGATTTATATTTCCTAGTATTGGTCAGGCCCAAAGTCCCACTGTTCCCCACATGAATTTTGAAATTCAAGAAGGATATTTTCACCGAACCGTTAATTCTCTTGATGCTGATATCGTTTTTGTTTTCTCTAGATCAGTTGCACAGAATGAAGATTTGTGGAATTCAGTAGGAAATCGACAATTTTTATCTCAGTGTGAAAATTATGCATGGAAGATAGATAATACTTTATATTTTTCAATTCCACATATGTCTCAGCATGAAAAGAGTGGATACCGAAATATGCGTCGTCATGAATTTCTTTCATGGTTAATATTTAATTTATACAACACTGGGGTTTTACCATAACAACTTCTATTCTCAAACTTAATTATATGCATAAAATGTGGGAGTTTACCACCTTATTGGGCATTTTACTAGGTGTGGATATTATTTTTTCGATATTTTTAGAAACTAATGGACTTTAAATCCTACCTTGGAATGAAATCGACATGGCCTCAAAAAGTCAGTCCAAAGCGTCCACCATAACTTACCAGTTAAAACAGCCTGAAAGATGTTGTGTTTGTGGCGATATTCAAATTCTGGTTAATTATATAGGATTTGATATATGCCCTTTTTGTGCTGCGAGTGAGAAGGAAGAAAGTGAAGATGAAGAAGAAAAGCCCATGGAATTAATTTGATTTTCTATATTCCATTTTTTTAGAATTCCCTAACATATTCGATAATTTCCCTTGCTGTTTCTTTTATATTTTTTAAATCTTCTTGAGAGAAATCTTCTTCATCCATATTTACGCCATCAATCATCTTAACAAAAACCCGTTTAACCATTTTTTCTAATTCTTCCTTATTCAGATCCTTCAGTTCTTTCTCAACATATTTCTTTATAGAAATTTTTTTTTGAGATTTGGATTGTTCTAAAGATTGGGTTAAAGATTGAACTTGGGATTGAGATTGTGATAAGGAAAAGGTTAATTTTTTGATTTGGTTCTGTTCTTGAAATTGTTCTTTGGATATTAATTCAGAAAAAACATTTAGTTCATCCAGCCCTTTTTGGGTTATTTTTATTATGTTCTCAGGAGGTATTTTTTTTATTCGAGTTTTTTTGATGAGTTTTT
>JAUWMK010000174.1 GCA_030613185.1 Promethearchaeum sp. | reverse complement strand
TAATTTATTAAGTGATTAAAAAAATGGTACCCTATCGATCTGATGAGAAATTATTTCTTCTCCATCCTACGCGCAGAAATATCTATAAAATTCTATGTGAAAACCCAGGTACATATTTTTATAAATTAATGAAACAAGGTTCATCAGGGAGTAGCGCCACTGTATTATATCATTTAAGTAAATTAGAGGATGATGGGCTGATTACGTCTGCAAAAATTGATGGAAAGAGAATATATTATCCAAAAAATTTACGTACACAAGAAATTGAGCGCGCTTATATGCTACTTAAAAATCAAAATGCTCTAAATATCTTCCTTTACATTGTTAATAACAAATCTTGTTTTCAAAATCAAATTGCACGAGAATTTAGTTTGCATCACGATACAATAAGACATCATGCAACCCGTTTAGCAGCAGCGGAACTGATTGATAAGGAAAAAAAAGGGAAACATGTTTTCTTCAGTATTGGTCGAGTCGGTAAGGAAATTCTTGAAGGAAGTTTAGTTCTTTTTTCTGAAGCATATATCAGATTCATTATTTCCAAACTGGCCGATGACTGTCACTTTCCAGAAATTGTCAGTAGAACACGAGAACAGCTAACTATAAGGGTCGTATGTCCTGGGGAAGACGATATCATGCTAAGTATTGACATTTCTAATTGGGAAGTACCTTTAATAGAAGATTCACAAAAAATTGAGTAATTGTGAATAAATATGGCATTCATCTCAACCAAGAATACAATTCGATTAATTAAAGATTATGATTTAGAACAAATGAAGGAAATTTGGAATCAACATCATCAATTTCTTACATCTACTGGACGAATCCATACAACAAAATCTATAATTAAATGGTATGAAAATCGCCATAATGATTTTCATGAATATTATGGATATTTTATTGATTCGGTTCTGAAAGGATTTATTATAGTTAGGAATCCTAAAAATTCACTTTGGATTAAAATGTTGGCAGTAGAATTAGGATTTCAATTCCAAGGAGTCGGTAGGGCATTATTAGATTTTGTCATTCAGAAAAACGAGAAAAATCAAACATATACAGAGTGCCTTATTGGCAATATCAAAGGTCTTAATTTTTTAATAACATACGGATTTAAAATTATTAAATTTGACTCAGAATATAACGAATATACTTTGAAACATGAGTAATTCTTTTAATAAATTAAATCACAATTTTGATCAAATAATTATTAATACTTAAATAATTAGTAATGGTAATGATTTCAAACCGTTCTGCCAAAATTTCTGTATCGACTTCTTTAGAAAATATTCGCAGAAATTCCGATCTAGTTAAAGAACATCTTTTAAGACAAATGCGCGAATCTTTAGCAGTTGGAAAAAGGTTGACTGGTGAAGAATGTACGGGTTTAACGTTTGTACTCAAACCTATTGTCCTAAATTTATATTCAAATTTAGTACAGAAAGATTTGGAGAAAGGAACCATTAAAACTATCAATCAACTTTTGAGTTTATCGAAAGAAATGATAATAAATGGAATTGAAATAAAGAGTGAGCAATTTTGCAAACGTCTCAACGATAATTTTCCTATTTATCTAAAGAATGATCAGACAGGTCGTCTTTGTAAAAAAAATCATAAGAATTTTAAGCGATTAGAAGAAAATTTAAAATTTACATTCGAAGCTCAGATTTGTTCTATTATACCCTTGCTCAAAATTGAAAATAAAGGAATTCAAATCCAAAACTATTACCAATTGTGTAGAAGTGCTTGGCAGAATGCAGAAGAATGCAAAACTTATTTAAAGAAACAAACTGATGCAATGTTTGATGCTCAACAGATTATTTTAGAAGATCTATCAATTTTAGATATTCCAACTGGGCGCTCGATTATATTTAGAATTTTACGTAAGGGATTTGATATTCAAGTACGAAATTTCAACAAAGCAATTGATAGAATTTATGCTGCCGATATGGTTTAATTTAATGAGATATCGATATCATGCCTCGATTCCACAATCCTAATGATCCGATTATTCGAACACGTTTTCAAACACTAATAATCTGGTTGATTGAATTTTTAATCACTGCAATGTTATATTATTTTTCAACAAGGGACATTAGAGCGTTAAATTATCTTACAATTTATTCCGTAAATCCTGCGATTTTAGTCAATTCATTCCCATTGCATTTTTGGATTTCAATTTTAATGATTCTTTTCTTAGCAAGACTCTTCAAACGAACTGCAGTACTTTTAGGTGCTATAAGCATTGAACTAATGATCGAATATGTGAAAACTACTCAAATTCAACCGGTTTTAATAGGTTTTATCATTTGGGCATTAATTTTTGAGAGTTTTATGCCCTATAAAGGGGGAGAATATTATTCTGGCCAAAAATTACTCAAACAAATCGGTTTCAATTTTCTGTATATTCTTCTCTACTTACCAATTATTTATTTCGGATATGTTTTCACCTTTAGTTTCACAGAAGATATAAGTGAATCAACAGCTCGAACTTTTATTGCCTTGAATTTCCTTGTAAATATGCTTTTCTTAATTGTTCCCTTGTGGCTAAGTTTTTTTATTCTCGATCGATTTCTAGTGCCATATTTTCCACTAACAGAAGAGGACAACGAATTAATATCACAAAATCGAAATTTAAATAATGATATAGGTGATTATGATGATTTTATTCCTCGGCCTGGAGAATTCTACAATCATCTATTTACTCACCACTCTCTAGAAGAGGATGATCACACTATTATTGTGATAATCGGAAAAGTTCACTTCTATCTTTGTACTCGATGTACAGCAATGATTTTTGGTATATTAACAACTATATTTCTAAGTAGCATAGCATTATACGAATTTGACATCCCCTTTTCTTCAAAATTAGCCCTATATTTGGTAATTATTCTCCCTATTTTTCCATTAACAGATTGGGGATTACAAGCGGTACTTATCAGAAAAGCAACCACCGCCAGTCGTTTAATCACAGGTTTCATATTAGGAATCGCCATGCAAATGTTAGCATTTATGAGTGATGAATATGTTGTGCTTGAAATCATCATAGTTTCATTTTATTTCGTAATTCTAGCGATTCTCTTCTATTTACGCGTTCAAGTAAGAAAAAAGAATTATGATAAAGAAGCTCTTCAGGAATTCATTGCAGAAAATTCAGAAAATTCAAATCTGATTTGATCTCTTTTTCTTTAGTTCCTTTATCCTTGCCGAATATTTTCGATCTGATGTATTATTTTTATCCTTGCTCTTCTTTCCAAAACCTATTTCGTCTTCATTAAGAATTGCCATAACTTGCCCTCTTTTTGCTAACATTCGAAAATATCGTAAAGTTGCCTCCTCAATGAATTGCTCAATCTTAACTTTTGTTTCTGGATCTCCATCCGTTGCATTTATCTCTAAAACATCTTTCATATTTAATATTTTTTTTATTTCAGCACCCGAAAGTCGTCCAGGTAAATCCTGCATGTTGGCAATAATAAAAATTATCATTTTTCGTTTAATTCGGGGCCACATTTGGAAAGATTGCTTTACTGCGTTTACATCTTCACGTGTAGAATCGGTAACTATTATTAAAATATTAGTGGGTTCCATAAGTTTACGCAGGTGCTTTGCACGAAGATCCTTCCATCTCATTTCTAATTTTGGATCCGCCAAAAAAACCATAGTATGTTCCCATTTTCGTTCTAAAACCCAACATTTAGCGTAATAAGTTCGAAAATCGTATGATAAATTTCCACCCTCTTTCAAGAATTTTTTTCCTGCAAAAAGCTCGAATATAGTTGTTTTCCCACACCCAACTTTACCAAATAAATCAATGGTTACGTACTTTGGTGTAGAATAATATTTCGGCATTATAGATAGATATAAAAGAAACACTATTAAATTTCTTTGGAAAATTAGTTAGGATTCGGTGGTGATAATTGTATTTGGAATTTCTGCAGTTAATTTTAATTCTTTCTTAGTAAGAGTTTTCCGTACTCTTATCTTTATTAGCCCTGTCATCCAATCAAAAGAGCCTACTTGTCCAAATTTAATCCAAATATTGCATAAAAAAATCCATATTATAACAATTAAAAAGCTATAACAAACAACAAATGCTATATTTTGAGCCCATCCGGGAAAAATTTTGTCCACGATTAGTATTTTTATCACAGATCCAACGAAACTCTCCAACAGATACATAGTAAGTGAGAATTTGCCAAAAAGCTGCAAGAATGGAATGTGTTTCTTCTTCTTTATCACCGTACTATCTTCACTATTCACGATTTTTGCTGTCTCTTCTATCTTTTCAGTTTCATCTGAGATTTCAAAATAAATTGAGATTGTTAAAATCAAAATCATTATTCCAATTTGAAGATGAGTTGTTTGAATTGGTAAAGTTCTTAATATGTGCTCAACTGGTGGTTCTCCTAATATAATATATCCAATTGCTCCTAAAATAATGTAAATTGTAGATGTGAGAATTCCGAAAAATAAAAAGTTCTTTTTTGTGATATTACCATTAATTATTCCCTTAATTGCTATCCCAATCATTACTCCATACAGAGCAAAACCTAAAAATGGCATCATAGGATCCGAATCTCCTACTAAAATGCCAATAAATATAGCTTTTCCGTAATTTTCATCTATTAATGCCTGAACCCAGAGAGGTCTCAAAATATCAATGAGCATCGGTGAAATAATTATTATACATGTCGCTAAAATTCCCACAATCAATAGATTTCTTTGAATTTTTTTATAACCATCATTACGGAATAAAAAGACTAGTAAAATACTGTAAAACATAAGTGATAATCCCATCATTGACAAAGCTCCGCTTGAAAAAAAGGTTGGATACAAAGGAATTGGATGAAAAACTCCTGTTTCAAGATATCCTAAAATTAATGAATAGTATGTAGGACCTCTATCAAAATCATAAATTCCCCCTCCTGTAACTGGCCGATCTATTAAACGATAAACGACTCGCTCCAGTACTATTAACCATAAACCAATAATGAATGATTCAATTATCACTTTCTTCCCGTTGGTTGTTCCTTTTGAGTATCTACTGTAAATACTCATTGAATTTGATATTCCTGAGATAACAACAAAGATTCCTGCCATTCTGGCCATAAATTCAATGACTTTTGCAGCTGGATTATCAGTCAATGAAGATGCTACACCCATTAAATCAATCTCTAAAAGCTGAAAACCATGAAAGAGAACCATACAAAATATAGCAAATCCTCTAAGAGAATCAAGACTTTTCAATCTCTTTGATGGTATTGATTCTTTTTTATCTTGTGTATTTGCAATTACTTTGTATGTAGATTGTTGAATTTTAACCACGATCCATGTGAACTTTTATATAAATAACTTACTAGATAAACAAAAGAAACTAAATCTATTTAAGCTGAATATATAGAGATATTGGAATATCTACATATCAAGATTTGAACAATTAACAATATCGTGGATATAAATCTGAAAGGATGTAAGAATTGACAAAAAAAATTGGATTTTTTAATAAATATGTTAATTTAATGATTTTTTTCCAACATTTCTAGGATGAGATGAGCAACTTTTCGTCCGCCATTCATTGTATTTGCAACACCACCGGTACTTTCACTCTGACAACCTGCATAGAACATTCCCTCTATTGAAGTTTGATGACTGAATCCTTTTTGACCAATAATGGGAGGGATTCCTCCAAAACTATGGTGTTTAACATTAACACGCTGACGAAAGTCTTCAGGTGTCATGATTAGGCGAGTTTTTGTATGTTCTCGCAAACCAGGGATTTTTGTTTCAGCATATTCCAACAACTTATTTGCCAGTTCTTCTTTTTGTTTCTGCCAATTTCCCTCTTTTATGTGATTTGGAGCAACTGTATAAACGGTAACTGCATGGTGTTGAGTAGGTGCCATTTCTGGGGAATGTATAGAGGGGATATAAATCAAAAATCCATCCTCTCCTTCATGATAAATTCCATTTTTAATATTATCCACAGCATTTTCAATATCATAAGTACCATAGTAATAACAAAGGGCTGCTGGTTGATGGGGACTGGGATCAAAATCGATGCCAATGTGCACCATAAAAACTGATTCCATGTATTTCAAAGAATTTATGTATTGTTGGATTTCAGAAGAAATTTGATCCTTACCCACCAGCGTATAAAATGTATTATGGATGTCTCCAGTTGCAAGAACAATGTCTGAAAGGATTTGTTCTCCATTTTCCAATTCAACACCTATTGCTTGATTATTTTCGATAAGAATTTTTTGAACTTTTGATTGAATATGAATTGTTCCTTGATGATTTTCAATAAAATTTGCCAGAAGTTTAACCATTTCTCCACATCCTCCCAAAATGTAATTGTATTGTGGTTGAATAGTGTGCTTATCTACTGTAATGGGAATTCTTTTATCAAATGCTGTTTCAATATTCACCATAGGAATGCCAACACCATTAAACTCACTGGGTTTTATGACAAAATCTGCAAGTATTCCCGCGAATAATCCTTTAATTTTATCATTTGAGAAGAAAAAATCTAATAATTGAGTTGCATTCCATTTCAACATTTTTTTAATAGGAAGTAAAGTAAATAATAACTTTACTTTCAACACAATTTTTTTGAATCCATTTGCTTGGTCTGATTGTTTGAATAAGGTTACGAGCTTAATCATTCGAAGTAAAATTTGTAATACCTATCTAAATTACTACTTTCTTCGGGAAAGAGATCTTTTAGCATTTCACGCCTCCAATACAACCCTTTGTATTCTTCTGGGCGCCAAAACGAAAAATCAGGGGTGCATAATCCGCGATCTTCATTGATAATCGGTAATAATTTCATTAAGTCTAACTCTTCTAAGATATTTCTTACAGGTTCATTTGGACCTAATCCTTCTAAAAGTAATGGTCCGATATCCCATTTATAACCGTCTTGTTCAATTGTTGCTGCGACACCTCCAATATCAGAAAATTGCTCGAAAATTTGAACTTGATGTCCATTTTGAGCAAGATAAGACCCCGCTGTGAGACCCGCCAGCCCCGCTCCGATAATTGAAATTCTACTCATAACTAGATTTGTTTTTGTAGGAAATAAAATCTTTAGTGAAAAAATAACTTAAGTCGAAATTGAATTTTTGTGGTTTTTTATTTCGGATCTTGGAAAATTTCTTCCTCAGTGGGTAGAATGGTTTCAATCTTATCAGAATGCTTCTGAAGCAGAAAAAACTGAAATAACTCGGCAATGGATGAAAAGACCGTCCACTCTCCAAACTTTTTTCGCCATTTTTATATCAACTTATAAAAACTCATAATAGATACTAATATATTTTTACAAGGTATAATATAAGTAGTGATTATATGGTTGAAGAGAATTCAGATCTTGCTGGAAAATGGGTAATTTTGAAAGAGATTTTTCATTACCCCACAGTAGGATTTTCAGCCATTGAGCCAAACGCGGTAGAAAATTTGGAAAAAATAATATATGATTTTTTTATGACAAATAAATAATTAAACAGAAATAAATGGAGCAATAGGTGAAAAAATATGTATTTCTTAATTTTAAATTTAGAGACTGAGATTTTTCTATATAAACCATTAGAATTGGATAGTACCACTCCAAAATCTCTATTAGATTTATATAAAAAAAAAACTAAACAAATAGGAACTTGTGAGAAATCCAATATTCTATTTATAGCGTATTATATGAAAATCTCTATCAATGAAAATGATATTATGTACGAAAGGAATATAAAAAAATTAAATCTATGGGCAGAAAAATTAAGTTTGATTTTTTCAAAAGAAGAAATTGATCAAATGAAAGGCCTGAATTTTGATAAAACTAAACTATACGGAAAAATAAGGAACGAGTTTTATAGTTATACTACCGAAATTTGGTTTATAGGACCTGATCAATCAGGAAAATCTTCAATTATCAGCTTAATTCCTGGAGTAAATCCATGTTATTTTCATGACAAAAGTCTTTATCATACCCGAAGTTTTTTTTGCACGGTTTCAAAAATGAAGGAAATTAATAGAAAAATTAAGTGGAAAGATATTAAGAAATCTATTCCACTAAGAAATCGATTAGGGCTTTTTTTTCTAAACAATGCAAGAAATATATTCATTGTTTTAGATAGTGCAAAAATTTGTAATGATAAAAAACAGATTGATTCCTTAATAAATAATCTAGAAAAAGTAGCCCCTAGCGCAAAAGTAATAATTATTGCCAACAAACAAGATTTGCCAAACGTAAAATCTCCTAAAGAAATTGAAAAAATGTTTGACTATCCTACCTTTGGGTTTTCAGCCATTGAGTCAGACGCGGTAAAAAATTTCCAAAAAATTGTCCATAATTTCTTTGAGATTGACAAAAGTGATCTTCCACCGCATGAGCAAGATGTTATAGATAATTTCGATTTTAAATTGCATCCAGTCTATGCAGATTATTCTGATCAAGAAGAATATGAAAAAAGCTGGGAACAACAATGCAGACGTTTTGGATTTAAAAATCCTCGACCAATTTCAGATGATATTATTCATAGTTACATATCTAGTTTCATAGAAAACAAGTTAGCTGTTTTGAACAATGTTTATTTAGTGAATAAAGGGCATGTAAGATCTATAAAGATTCAAGGAGATGTAATGGAGCATAAAAATCAAAAATTTTCAGGGAATGTGAAATTACCCGATAATTTTGGTGATTTAACAGAACTTCAAACAATTAATATAACGTATACAAACCTCGAATCTTTGCCAAATTCCATAGGAAATATGAAAAAACTTTTCTTTCTAAGTTTATCAAACAACAATTTAAAATCATTACCGGAAAGTATAGGTAATTTAGTTAACCTACGATCACTTTGGATAAATAACAATAAATTAGTTTCATTACCAGATAGTATCGGCACAATTCCATGTTCATAATAACTAAGCATATACTTTTTTAAGCCTAATTTTCAAACATTTGGAGGCAATATCACCAATAAACTGATTAAAGCTCATCAAACGATAATCTTTAGAACATAAAGGCTTCCTCCGCGTTTTGAATTTTGAGTCCTCCGGTCTCCATCTGGGGCCGTTCTTCCTTTTTTCTGCGGCAATAGTTATCGTTCTTGCAAGAATGTATCCATTATATATGAGTTGGGCTTGTAGGGATTGTTGTCGCATCCAATTGATGCTACGGGTTTTACTAATATGTAAGATTTCTCGTTTCAATATGGCAAAGTAATTCTCAATCGCCCATCGTTGGTGATATTCATAGCAAGCCCGATTTATTCGATTTATAAGAGCTTTTCCGGTTGATTTATGTCCATTGGTGAGGATTTGCTCTTCTTCCGCTGTGATACTTACTGTATAAAAACGTAATTTTTTTCTTATTTTGAACATTCTTTCTTGTGAGGCTTCAATTTTTTCTTTCATCTTAATTGAATGTAGCCATAACTCGTACATCTCAGTAGATTCTTTTTTATATTGTTTATTATTCTTTCTTTTATTTAGCCACTTT
>JAUWMK010000117.1 GCA_030613185.1 Promethearchaeum sp. | reverse complement strand
TTACGACGCCATCAGAATTGAGGTATACTGCAAACTGGGCTTCAAACTTCGAGATGGACCAGAAAATGGGTGAGATACACAGCTTTTATCCTGCGGGCTATGTCCCTGTTTAAAAAATTCCAATCAATATTCCCTCCATCTGGATTAATTACCGTTTGATATGAAATACCATAGGCTCCTACATATGCAAAAACAAACTCATCAAGAGTCTCCTCCAATGTATTCAATTTATCTACTAACTCTGTTGCATTTGTTTCAGAATTAGATGGAACAATTGTGAAATCAACTTTTATTTCATCTAAATTATCCTGAATTAATGATTGAGCCATTGCGTTTGACGCTATATTAACCCCAGTTACTAACATGATCGAAACTATAATTCCAACAGTTAGGAAAAACGTACGAGTTTTATTTCGCCAAAGAGTTTTTCGTAAATAACCAAAAATCATTTTTTTTATCCACCTATAATAAATTACTAAGAAGTTTTCTATAAAAGATAATTTGGTTCAATGTTCTCCATTAATATTTTTTCTCAATGAATTAAGTGTTTCTAACATCATTTTCGGTTTATCGGTGAAAATGCCGTCAATCCCCCATTCTAAAAATCTACGGATATCCTTTTCATCATTTATAGTCCAAACTTGAATTGAAATATCAATTCCTTCAATATGTGCAAATTTAATTAATTCTGGTGTGATAAATCGTAAGAAATAATAACCTTCAGGAATTTGAAGTGCATAATATGGCAATTCCTTTCCAAAAATCATCTTTTGAGAAAATTTTTCTTCATTTATATGATTATTTTCACCGATTATTATTGATTGGTGTTTTCTGATCCATTTTTTTACAACTCTCCAGAATTTAAATACCTCTTTAGGACCTGCACTTGTTGGAATATCAGAAAATTTTCGAAAACGTTTAATTTGACCTTGATGAAATGACCCTACCATCACTCTATCTTCAACTCGCATTTCTTTTAATTTCAAAGCAAGTAATTCCGGTACTTTTGGGTCCTTATCTTTGATATCTAGGTTAAATCTAATTGAAAATTTTTGTAAAATCTCATCAAGAGTTTGAATTTGAAGTCCTTGCCCTCTGAAAGGAAAATTTGGAGGTTGAAAACGATACCCTGCATCTAACTTTTTTAGTTCAGAAAGATTAAATGATGAAATAAGACCTTTTGCCTCGGTTGTTCGATCAACTGCATCATCATGAAATAGAACAAATTGGTTATCCTTAGTAATATGAACATCTGTTTCAAGGCAATCAACACCTAATTCAAACGCGTCCTCAAATGCTTGAATTGTGTTTTCTGGAATATTTGAACTATCTCCTCGATGAGCAATAACCAATGGACGATTTTTTTCTGAATTATTTAGAAATGGTAGGATTGAACGCATCCACATTGGATAAAAGTAAATTAATATCGGATAAAACTTTTTTTCTTAACATGGTTCTTTCGGCAATTCTTTGGGATTTAGATGGTACTCTTATTCACTTTAATATTGATTATAAAAAAGCTCGGAGCGAAACTATACGCATACTTGAGAAATATGGTTATCCGAAAGGTCAATTGACAAAGAAATATTACGTTTTAAAGATGATAAAAGAAGCTTCAGATTATTTTTTAGGAGAAAAAATCTATGATGCTGATAAAATTAACAGGATTAAGAAAGAAATTGATAAAAAAGTCGAATTAATTGAAAGAGAGGCCTCCTATCAAGCAAAGAGTATCCCAGGAATTAAAAATGTTTTGAAATATTGCTCGAATGAGAAAATTAAATCGGGAATAATTACATTAAACACTACGAAAAATGCGATTATATCTCTAAAATCTGCAAATATTATAAATTTCTTCCCGAAAACATCCTATATTGTTGGTAGAGACAAAGTATATAAAAATAAACCAGATCCAGAACATGCAATGTTTTTACTTAATCAACTTAAAATTTCATCTTCTGAAGTCTGCATTATTGGAGATCATCCCAGTGACATCGAATCTGCTCTTTCAATTGGAGCTCGTTCAATTGCTATTATATCAGAAAAACATCCTGCTACAGAATTTAAAACATTATTTTTTGTAGAACAATCTAGAATTGAAACGGAATTAATAGAAATCTTAAATAATTTCATTAGAAATTAATTAATAAAAAAAAAGGTTATTTAATCAATTGCAGTGCAAGTTTGGAGTTCTCAATCCACATAGAAGTTATAACTGTTGAAAGCTCTCTTATTGTTTGACCATCTTTACGTAAAATTGCTCTTTCTAATTCGGCATAAATATCATTATTTTCAATATTTTTCTCTTTTTTTGCGTTTGAATGATTTACCATTTGAGAAATCATAGATTTTTTTATAAAATTTCTTATAAACATCGAATTTTTTTCCATTGTTATCATAAAAATTTAACTGCAAATCATTTTTGAAATGCTTTATCATGATTGCATATATTTTGATGTTATCTAAATAGTAAAATCCATATCAGAAAGAGTCATAAAAAAAATATTTAAAAAAAACAGAAATATAAACTTCTTTAATCTTGAGGTGTATCGATATTTTCAAGTAATTTCTTGCCCGCTACGACTTGGTCTAAACTATGGATTATACAATTCATAGAATTTAAGATTTCTTGAATCTCATCAAAATCCAAATGTTCACCCTCAATAATAATTTTTACTGTTTGAGTAAGTTTGTCCACTTCGTATACTGTTAAGTTCACACTAATATCTTTCCCTATTTTACATCGATTTATGATTTCTGTTGCTACTATATGCAATTCAGGATCAAAAGGTTTTAAGATGTCTAAAACCAATCGCCTTATCATTTTTTCATCTGACATATTTTTTTTCTAACTTAAATAAGTACCTCATTTAATTAAATTTTATCCAGAATATCTTCCTTTTTTTGAATTCGAGATTTTTTTATAAACATGAAAACAATTATTATGCCACCAACGCTGGAAATGGGAATAATAATAAGAAGGTTTCTCAATCTTATATTCCAATATGGATTATCTGGTAGAAAATCCAATTCTAAATTTGAATCCACTAATTTTATGTCCAAGATGTATTTATCTCCTGTAGAATCATAGCTCTCAAATGATCCTCTGAGAAGTATGGTCCAAGTTTTATCATAATAAAGATTTATTATCTGTTCATCATTAAAATTTTTACTGAGATAAAAACTGTTTAAAAGTCTGACATTTTTTGAGATTTCCAACTTTTCATCTGACCAAGTTTTTTCAGAAATAATTCTATTTTCATCAAAAATTGCTAGAAAAAATGGATCAACCACATTTAAAAACTGTATGCTTCTATATTGCTTAAGGTATTCCGCTTTATGCCCGGTAGTATTTAACCAAAATAAAGTATAACTTGCGTTAGTTAAAAATTCGGATAAATTATTGCTCATAGCTTCTCTTCTATATGAAAAAAATGTTTGAAAAGATTTTCACTTTGCTTTTATTTTTTCTTTAATTAATTTAACTTGGGAATATTAGATGAAAAAAAAAGAAAATAAGGATGAGAAATTTAAGGAATTTGATGATTTTGTTAATGATTTGCAAAATACCATTGATGTTAAAGTACACGAAGATTTTTCGGCTTATGCTCTTGAACTTGGAAAGAATCCCTATAAATACGGAAAATTACCCCCGAATAAAATTTCAGTTCAAAAAAAATGGCGGGGATCTTGCGGAGATTCAATTACATTTTACTTGAATATAGAAGACGGTAGAATTCAAGATATAAGATATGAAACTGATGGGTGCACAACTTCAAGTATCGCTGGGTCTGCAACAGCTAAAATAGTAGATAAAAAAACAATAGAAGATGCCCTTCAACTCTCTGATAAGCAAGTCCTGGCAGCATTGGGTAAATTTCCAGAGGAAAATTATCACTGTGCCACATTATCTGTCACCACATTACATTTAGCGTTAAAAGATTATTTAGAATCGAATAAAACGAGATAAAAAAATGAATAATTTAACATCACCACAAATTTATAATTTATTTCCCCGCTTGTTAGGATCCATAGACAACTGGGATGAACATCTGAAAAGAATTTTGAATATGGGATTTAATTGGGTTTTTGTTAACCCCGTTAATTACACTGGTTTTTCTGGCTCTCTCTATTCGATTAAAGATTATTTTCGATTAAATCCTCTCTTTGCACTGGATGAAAAAGATGAAATCAGTTGGGGATCTTTGAAAACATTGATTACCAAATGCCATGCATACGGGCTTAAATTTATGATTGATATAGTTTTTAATCATACGGCAATAGATTCCCCATTAATTTCTGAACATCCAAGTTGGTTTAAGAAAAAATGGGTTGTAATTGAAAAATCTTCGGGAAATAAGATTAAATTCTTTGAAAAAGATGAAAAGCCTACAGAAAAAGAATACCCTTCTAAAAAATATGAGATCAAATGGCAAATTGCTAACCCATTTGCAATTAATCCCAAAAATGCTGATGAAATTCAAATTTGGGGTGATTTAGCGGAAATCGATTATAATTCCCCCGATGTTGATTCAATTTTGGATTACTGGAAAAAATTATTTGATTTCTATGATGTTCTTGGCATTGATGGATTTCGCGTTGACGCGGCTTATCAAGTATCAAGCAAAGTATGGAAAAAATTACTTTCTTATGTAAAAAACAAAAATCCAAAGGCACTTTTTTATGCAGAAACACTTGGTGCGACTTTAGATCAATATGATGCCCTTTCAGACGCAAATTTTGATTACATTGCAAGTAGTTCTAAATGGTGGGATTATACTGCACCTTGGTGTCTTGAACAATATAACAAATACAGAAAATTCGCCCCTTCAATAAGTTTTCCTGAAAATCATGATACAATTAGAGTTGCTTTTGAAACTGATGGTAGGCAAGATATTCAAAAATTCAAATTTTTCTTTTCATCTTTCTTCAGTGCAGGATTGATAATGCCTCTTGGATATGAATATGGCTTTAAAAACAAAATTGATGTTGTTAACTCATCACCGATAGATTTTGAAGAACCAAGATTCGACATTTCAGATTTTATTCTAACCGTTAATAAGTTCAAACAAAAATATAGATGTCTAAATGAGGATGGGGAAATTATTCAGTATGAATACTCTGATTTAGGTGTGCTCATTTTAAAAAAATGTAGCATTGATAATAATCAACAAATCTTGCTTATCTATAATAAGGATTGGAGAAATTCACATCAAATTAATATTCCAAATCTTGAAAAATACTTAGATTTCTCCACTTTTATCTTTCAAATTGATTTAAATGGGAAAAACGAAAAAATTGATGGACTTCAATTTAATCGCGAATTAAAACCTAACGAGTTCTTATTATATATTCAATCTAAAGAATAATTTTAGAAAAATAGAGAAGAAGGGAAAAAATCTCTCTTATATTTTTTTGAGTTAAAAAATACCAATTGTTACCAAATATTCGATTAGTTGCCCTATGAAGAACATAATAATTCCAATGAACATGCTGAAGGGTAGCGCAGGAAGAACACGCTTCTTTTTTAGAAGGAAATATATGGTTAAACCTGCACCGGATAAGACTCCAATTATTACTAGTAGTGTTGTAAGCCAGTTCGTTGTGGAAATAAACACAACTGCAACTAACGCCGAATAAAATATTAAATCTCCAGATCCGAGTTCAATTTTAAGGTCTTTAATATGTTTTGAGAGATCTTCATCATCATCTTCACCATTATTTTCATCATCGGAACTTTGATTTTGAATGAAAAGTTTCTCAGAAATTGCTACCGCTTCCTCCTCCGAAATTTCTCCAGATTCAACTCTTCTTCTTATGTCATCAATTGCTTTTTGCTGATTCTCTTGAAACAATTCCCAAATTTTGCCTAATGGTCCTTTGAAAACTATAATTAAATCATAAATTGAAAAGCAGACCGCTAAAGAGAAGATTGACCAAAGGGGCAACGAAATTCCTATGATGGCACCAATAAAAATGCCATATGATAACACTAACAGATTTTTCTGATTCACTGTGAGTTTATTTCTAAAATAGAAGAAACCTATGGTTAAATATACAATACCTGAGCCGTAATACAAAATATAATAGAGAATCACAAAGAATCCTTCATTAGGGCCTATCATTGATTCATAAAATATGATATAGAGAACATATATAAAGAAATTTAGCCCATACCAACAGTAAAATACCACAATACTCCCCATAATGATTTTAAATACAACTAGGCCGAATTTTTTAATCAGCAACCAGATTATCACAATAAAAGCTGCACTAATAAAAACTGGAATCAGCCCATTTAAGATTACCTCTCCAACATTTGATTCATCAGGGAAAATTGCAGCGTTAATATCTAATTCTGCTTTGTAATGCGTTAACCATGATAAAAATGTTGCGGAGATTATACAAATTAAAAGGGGAATGTAAATGTGAATTAATTTAATACGAAAAGTTCCAAGAATTTCGTTGAAACTGAGTGGACCGTAGTAAGAATTGGATTTTTTATTCGGTGCTGAAGCTTGGTCTTGAAGTTCAGTATTTTCAGTATTTTCTGGAATTTCTACCATACCTATTATTATTAAATCCATCTTCTAATTGAATCCTTTGAAAATAAAAAATTAGCCAAAAGTATCAATTAAATTAAAAAAGTAAAATCGCACTAGAAATTTATGAGATTCTCAATAAAGAAAATTTTCTCTTCAAAATTTGTCGGGCAGCAATTATCCCGATTACGAATGGGGCAGAGTTACTACTCGCTTTTTATTGCATCTATTAATGCTGTTATGTTGGTTAAAATTGCATACCCTGAGATCGAAATCAAAATCATTCTCGCCATAATACCTTTTCTATTATTAGCTACTGTATTTGTAGGTTATTTCCTCGACCGACATAATATCAATTCTATGGATACATTAAAATCGAACGAAATGGCTCATAGATTTTTAAATACGGGTGATTATAAAAACCAAGAATTTCAACTCCTGCAGACCAAGATCCTTTTAGAAGCATTAAATTCTTTAAAAGAAGGAAAAAAGGTTGAATTTACGGAGATAGAAGAAAAATACGACAATTATGTGAAGAAATGGAAATCCCCTTAAATCAAGAATTTCTAATTTTATTTGACTTGGACCAATATTTAATAAATTTTTTCACTTTTTTTAATAAACATTTAAATAATTTCGATCTCTATATGTAGTAAGGATCGCAATAAAATAAAGAAAGACTCACCCCTAAGGTTTTGACTGAACGGCATACAAACCGGCTTTCTTTGAATTTTCGGGGCAGTCATGCTTGTTTTGTTAACATAAAAAGCAAATTGAGGGAGGTAGTATCGCTTTCTGGAAGGAGAATCTTGCTTTCCTAAACTTTTTTATTATTTCTTTCAAGTTTTTCCACAGTTCTATTTAATCTTATTAATTTTGGACTAATTTTAAATTACCAATTAATTCTAAAGACATTGAAAAAATAAATACTTAGAAATAGAGAAATAAAAAAAAAGTAGAAAGGGAGGTAAGTATCTAGTTATACTAGAGAAGTACATATTAATAAGATGTTCTGAAATTTTTTAAAATCAAATCTTGAACTTTTTTTTTCTTCTCACTTTTTAACTGTCCATTTTCCATAAAAAACACATTATTTTGAGTTTGCTGTAGTTTGCTTGATATATTTTCTAAGATGCCAATCTCATCTCCTCTGAATGCTTGTAAACAGACTCCTTTATCTATGTCATATAGTGCACTATTCATAATTAGTAAATATTTTATCCCTCGAATTTCAAACTTTTCAAAGAAAATATATTGATACCCCATTCGATTTCGCAATTTCATTTTTAGGTATCGAATATTCCAACCGCCTTGGTGATCGATTAAAAGCTTTAAGGCGGAAAGACTCATCGATTCTAAATTTTGAGCAATAGCTTCAGATTCATCAAAGAATAAAAATGGTTTATCATTGATGAATGAGATTAAATCCGTTAAAGGTTGGCCATATTCATTAATTAATTGTATATCTCGCCATTCTTCGAATTTTTCTTGTGATTTATGGATTTCTATCTTTTTCCCTTGAGGTTCTGCTAAATTTTGTTTTTTAGAATCAGCCCAATCAATATAAAAATCTAAAATCTGACTTTCAAGCCATTTTTGAAATTTTGGGATTTGAATTTGCTCTTCTTTACACAGATCATGGTAATAATCGAAAATATATTCCGCCATCATCTCCTCTACCCATGCTCCTGAATAAATGTTGATATTTTCATATTCGCTAACGCTTAAAATCCCCAGAAATCCATCTTCCGATAGAAATCTTTTATCCAAAAAATGCACTGCATACCTATTTCCTGAGGTTTCAAGTCTAATTTTATTAAAATCCTTTTGTGGAAAAAAAGCAATATAGGACAGAAGCATCATAACGTTTTCCATTTGCTTAATAAAATTGGGGTTATTATCCGTATATGCAACAATTTGAGTTCTTCCATTGTGAAATGTGCATAGTAAATCAATCTTAGGTATATTTTTCAAATCAGGATTGATTTTTACGAAGGAGAACGTCCAATCTAAGGTAATTTTTTATTCACCACAAAATCTCAATTTAACTTTGTTTTGATAATTTTTATTCTCTTTTATACAGAATAATTTTTCATTTCCCTTTCTTTATATTAAATGTATTAATGTTAGATAATGAAAAAAATCCAGAAAAAATAGAATTGTTGGCACCCGCTAAAAATTTCATGGCAATAAAAGCTTCGGGCCCTTATGCAGATGCAGTTTATTTTGGTGTTGACGCTTTTAACATGCGAATGAATGCGGATAATTTTCCAATTGAAACCTTACCTAAAATCGCAAAAATGTGTCATAATCCTTCAAATCCTTCTTTTAGGGAAAGGAACGCATATCTAACAACTAATGTTGTAATCTATGAAGATGAAATCGCAGATTTAGAAAAGGTTATTCAAGCTGCCAAAGATGCAGAAATAGATGCGGTAATAGTTCATGATATTGCAGCAATCCAACTTGCAAAAAGAATTGGAATACCTTTCCATATTTCTACACAATGTAATGTTTCCAATTCCGAATCTGCGAAATTTTATGAAAGTTTGGGAGCTGAACGAATCGTACTTGCAAGAGAATGCAGTTTGACTCAAATTAAGGAAATTTCTAAGAAGATGACGGATGCTCAAATTGAAGCATTCATCCATGGGGCAATGTGTTCTTCAATATCTGGAAGATGTTATTTGAGTCAAACTCTATCAGGTAGTCAGAATCAATCTGCAAATCGAGGTAAGTGTACTCAACCTTGTAGAAGGGAATGGAAACTTATCGCAGCCGATGGTCACGAATTTATTTATGACGGCAAAAGAATTTTTAATTCCAGGGATTTATGCATGATAAATTATATACCGGATTTAATTGAGTCTGGGATTATAAGTTTTAAAATTGAAGGGAGAATGAGGCACCCACATTATGTTGAAACTGTAAGTCGGGTTTACCGAGAGGCAATTGATGCTTATTATAATGGAGTTTTCAAACAGAAACTGCAAAAAGAGAAATGGATAACTCAATTAAAGCGGGTTTATAATAGAGGATTTACAACTGGGTTTTATTTCAATCAGGCAACTATAAAAGATTCACAATTAAACAGTCCTGCTAATGTTAGTCATTATAGATATATTGAGATGGGAAAAATCTTAACTTATCATCCGACTGGTGTTGCAAAAATAGAATTAATTAATGGAACATTAAAGAATGGTGATAAAATTATCATTATGAGTACTGATGGGATTCATGAAACATATTTCAACCAGTCTGTAAGAGATATTCGATATAATGGGGAGAACATCAAATTTACAAGAAGAGCAACCGAAGAAAAACCGATAATCATAACAATTTCAGTCGATCAACCTACAAACGGGAAAAAAATCGATTCAATTTATAAATTTACTGATGAAACATACTCTGCCCCGAGATATGATGGTAAAAAGAGAAAGAGTTCATATAAGTTGAAATAAAACAAAAAAAGCTTTACCTATAAATTTCGGCTAATTAAATCTCGTCTTAAGATTTTGATCCTACGTTTTAAATTAATAATTTCTTCATTTAATCTACGTGATTCCTTCTTTTCAAGTAAAACGTTGATGTTAACTTTAGAAAGATCGTCTGCAAATGAATCATTCATAGTTGTCGCTTCTTCTAAATCATTTTTCAAATTATTAATTTGATCTTTAAACTGATCACCTTTTCTCAAATCATTTAGTTCTTTTTCTTTTAATTCTAAATTAATTTTCAACTGAGAAATTTCATTATCGTAATCTGAAAGTGATTTTGATTGATTTGCACGTTCATTTTTTGCTTCGAACTCGATTTGTAACATATGTGTTTTAACGTTATCATATTTTTCTTGAAGTTCAATTAACTTTGGAGACATTTGTTCGAATTGTTCTTTTGTCGCCAGATATCTTCCATTGGTTTCACTCAAAGTAATTGTTAATTCTTGCACTTTAGAATTCAAGTTGTCAATTGTGAGTTGGAGACTTTTAACTTCTTCAATATCTTGAAAATCTTTTCCTTCCAATTTATTATCCAAATCATTAATTCTACCATTTAAACGCCCGATTATGGCGATATTCCCATTATTTTCTCTATTTAATATATTTATTCTATCATATAGGACTTCTTTTTGTTTTCTGACTTCTAAAAATTTCTTTTCCCATTCTTCTAGTTCACCTGTAAGTTTAACATTATCAAGTAATGCTTCATGAAATTCTTCTTCTTGGATTTGAAGCTCACGAATAGTTTCATCCTTATCTCGAATTTGATTCATTACATCTGTATTTTGGTTAAATGATTTAGATAATTCATCAATTTTTTCATTTAGATTCGTTTTTTCTTCTTCAAATGATTGGGTAATGACTTCAATTTCTTTTTCTTTTTCATTAATTTTTTGGTCTCTTGATGTAATTTGATTATCTTTAGATTCTATATCATATTGTATTCTTTCCAATTCATCTTTATAGACCATATTTCGGAATTTTTCTTCATAACCATTAATTTCTTGTTTTAATTCATCAATAATAATTTCTTTTTCTGTTATTGAATTATTTAGATCCGAAATTGCATTGTGTTCATTTCCATCTGCTGCACTCCCGATTTCTTCTCTTAATTTAAAGTATGCATTTTTAGATTCCTTTAATTCATTAACCAATTCTTGCATTCGAGTATTTTTCAAAGCAATTTTTGTTCTTAAATCGCTAATTTCTTTTTTTACTTCAGATATTTCTTTTTTTGCTTCAGATATCTCTTTTTTTGCTTCAATAAATTCGTAACTGGTCTGATTTAATTCAGCTATGCGCTCTTTTAGTTTTTGGTCATTTTCTTTAAATTCTGATAATTTTTCTCTAAGATTTTCTTCTTCTTCTTTTATATCGCTTAAATTTTCTAATTTTTGAGTCAGTTCTTCAATTTTTTCATCTTTTTCATCATTTTTATATTCCAGAGTGTCAATTTTATTAATAAATAATTTATTTTCATTTTGTACTATTGAGTATTCAGTTGAGCTTTCGATAATCTGATTATTCAATTGAACATTTTCTTCGCGAGATTGCCTTAAATTTTCTTCTAATTCTTCAGTTTGCAAAACTTCGCTTCTAACTGCTTCAATTTCGCGGATTTTTTCTTCAATTTCATTCTCAAGTAATCGAATTTTTTCTTCCTTTATTGGCAAGCGTTCCTTAATTTCGTGTAAATTTTGTATTTCCTGCTTTAATTGGTAGATTTCTTCTCTTAATTTTATGTTATCCTTTGCATTTTCATCAGATAAGTTAGATAAGACAGATTTTCCTTGTTCTTCAACCATTGATTTCCCTCAAATTTTTTTCACATTACTCTTTAAATAAATATAACAACTTTGGGTTTATATTTTTCATTTATTTATTAGCGCGACATTCTTTTGATTATAAATTTTATTTAGTATAACTAAAATATTTTCCAATTTAGATGAAATTACCCAAAAATTTGAAAATACTCGTTAGTCATATATATATGTCGAGTATAAAAATAATTATGGAGTATATCTTAAGTTTACAAGATAGACAATTTTTATAAAGTTTTTTCCTTAATTCCTTTTTAGATGATTCCGACATAATTAATCTATTAACGTTCTCTTATATCACCATTTTATTGCACCCATTCCCTTATAATTCAAATAAATTT
>JAUWMK010000321.1 GCA_030613185.1 Promethearchaeum sp. | reverse complement strand
TTTTTTTACTTTTTTTACTTTTTTTACTTATTTTACTTATTTTACTTATTTTACTTTTTTTTACTATTCTATTCTTTTTCATGGGAATAGACATTTTACGATATTTATTCAAAATTCTTCGCAATTTTGCTGGAGTTAGATTTCCATATACATCTTTATTGATAAAAACTACAGGAGCAATTGCACAACATCCAAAACATGCCACTTTTTCTAAAGAAAACAATTTATCAAGCGTGGTTTCATCAGGTTTAATGCCTAATTCATTAGTAATAAATTCTTCCAATAACATAGATCCTTTGACATGACATGCAGTCCCATCGCATATTTGAATAATATATTTGCCTCTTTGATGAAATTTGAACTGTGCATAAAAAGTAGCGATTCCATACATTTTTCCGAGGGGAATGCCGATTTTTTCCGAAAGGTGTTCAACCACCTCGAAAGGTAAATACCCAAATGACTCTTGGACTGATTGCAAAATGGTCAACGAGTTCCCATCGTTCTCCATATAATCTCGAATAATTTCCTCTATTTTTAATTTATCAATGCCAGGCATAGTTAATGTATGTGGTTTTTCTTGGTCGTTCATCTCGTTCATTTGTTCAACTCCTTAGTTTTTCTGGAACTCCTTGGTGAATTTTTCAAATCAATAAAAAGTATTTTGCGAGAAATGTTGATAAATCAATTAATTTCGGTAAATGCTTTGAATCCTTTGAATGCTCTGAATCTTTGCCATTAAGGTTCTGGTTGTTCTGATTTTTTGTGGAAACTTCTTTCAGATAACAATTATAATGAACAATACATTTAGGGCAAGTTGTGATAATATACTCGGCTCCAATATCCATCGCTTCTTCTATTCGGAGCTCCCTTAAAATTTTCTTTTCGGAATTGCAATCAATAAACGCTGATACACCACAACAGAAAGAGGAGGATCGATTATGTTTCATTTCTAAATAGGTAATCCCTGGTAATGTGGATAAAATTTGTCGGGGAGGTTCATAAATATTACTCAATCGTCCAAGACGGCATGGATCATGATAAGTTACTTTCATTTTTAATGGATGCATGATATTTTTTTTGAGTAACTTGCTCTGGATAATGTACTCACTGAAATGGAGAATTTTGAAATCACAACCAAGCACTAATTTAGGATACACATATTTCCACATATAATATCCTTCTGCACATTCTGTAATGATGGTTTTAACTCCCGCTTCTTTATATTTTTGAACGTTGAATTCGGCAAATTTTTTAGTATTTTCTGTATCTCCCATCCAATAAAGGTCATGTCCACAACATTTCGTCTCTAATACAACGGGTACGACATCGCTTAAATTGAGAAGTTTTATTGCCCCTCTGGTAATATCAGTAAATTCTCGGTTAGGTATTTCAAACAGATTTTCCATAAATTGAAAACATCCCGAGAAAAAGCCAATTTCACCGGTATTTGTTATTTTTAGAGAAGGATCTGATTGAATAAAATCAATTCGATTGACTACCGGTTCGGATTGACTATGAAGGGTGGAATTTAGTTGCATCATAGACTGATGCGTGCAACTTTGTTGAAGAACTTGTCCATTGAGATTATTTTGAAAAGAATATTCCCGCAGTATACGGATGATCTCTATTAGATTCATCCCTTCATCTGCTTTAGACATTGGACACTCTTGCATACACTGTTGGCAGGTAAGACATTTATATATATCGTCATTATCAACCAAAAAAGACTTAATATCTTTCATCCCATTCAGTTTTAATTGAGTTAAGAAATATCTGGGCGAGAAATCTTTCATTAGATTTAGAGGACATACTGTACTGCAAGCATTACATGTATAGCAGTAAATAGTTATATCCAAAAGTTTTTTCAAATCATAAGATAAATTATTTCCAGTCAAATTTGGCATCCTCGAAAATTGAAATTTTTTCTATGCTATATCATTAAATTTTAACATTTATATAATTTCAACATTAACATTAATATATGATATCCAACACGAATTCTGCTAATAAAAAAATTAAAATTGGAGTTTATATCTGTCACTGCGGTTTAAATATCGGGGGCGTTATAAATATCGATAATTTAATTGAATTTGTAAAAACACTGCCCAATGTTTCAATAGCTCGACAATACAAATTTTTTTGCTCTGAAGTGGGACAAAACATGATTGCAGCAGATATTCAGGATAATTTAATAAATCGAGTGGTGGTGGCAGCATGTAGTCCCCGAATGCACGAACCTACTTTTCGTCAAGTATTGACCTCAGCCGGATTAAATCCATATTATTTTGTTCAAGCCAATATTCGCGAACATGCTACTTGGGTCCATATGTATGATCCTGATGGAGCGACTCGTATTGCAAAGGATCATCTTCGCATGCAGATCGGAAAAGCGGTAACATTAAAAGCGCTTTTTCCACAGAAGGTGAAAGTATTGCCGTCATCCCTTGTTATTGGTGCAGGTATTTCGGGAATAAATTCTGCAATTGAATTGGCCACTCAAGGTTATCAAGTCTATTTAGTAGAACGAGATCTCACTATTGGAGGGCATATGGCTCAACTGGATAAAACTTTCCCAACGATGGATTGTTCTGCGTGTATTTTGACCCCAAAAATGGTCGAAATCTCCCGAAATCCAAAAGTCAAAATTCTATCCTACTCTGAAGTTGAAAAAATTGATGGGTATGTGGGTAATTTTCAAGTTACCATTCGGCAAAAAGCCCATTATGTTGATCAAGAAAAATGCACCGGATGTGGTGCTTGTGTTCAATATTGTCCTGTTTCAGTAGGGAATGAATTTGATTTAGGGATGACCTCACGTAAGGCAATTTACATCCCATTTCCTCAAGCAGTGCCGGCAAAATATACGATTGATATAAAACATTGTATTAACTGTGGAATTTGTTCCCGTTCAGATGTATGTGAACCAGATGCTATTAAGTTTGACGATGAAGATAAGATAATGGAAATTAATGTCGGAACAATCATTGTTACTACAGGATATGATGTAATTAATCCCCAATACTTGAAAAATTATGGGTATGGCAAATACGAAAATGTAATTGATGGACTTCAAATGGAGCGACTTTTAAACAGCACCGGACCGACGTTGGGCAAACCACTACGTCCTTCTGATAGTAAAGCCCCTCATTCTGTCGCGTGGATACAATGTGTAGGAAGTCGAGATAATCGTGAAGGTTGTCATTCTTATTGTAGCCGTGTGTGTTGTTTATATGCAATTAAACAAGCTCGCCAATACAAAGAAAAACATCCAGAAGCGAATATTTATATTTTTTATATAGATATTCGCGCATTTGGAAAAGGATATGAAGAGTTTTATGAAAGTGCTGCCCGAGATTATCGAATAAAGTTCATTCGTGGAAGAGTATCGGAATTAGCAGAAGACCCCGATGATAAATACATAATAATTCGAGGAGAAGACACCTTATTAGGAAAACCCCTCGAAATTCAGGTAGACATGGTGGTATTATCCGTTGGTATGGAATCTAGACATGATGTAGAACAATTAGCAGCTTTATTAACTATTCAACGTTCAGCAGATGGCTTTTTTTTGGAAGCTCATCCAAAATTACGACCAGTCGATAGTTTAACAGAAGGTATATTCATGGGAGGAGCTGCTCAAGGGCCTAAAGATATTCCAGATGCGGTGGCCCAAGCAAAAGCTGCCGCATCTAGTGCTGCCTCGTTGATGGCTCAAAAAGAAATTGAAGTGGAACCTTATTTTTCATTTGTACAAAATGGATTATGCTCCGGATGTCGGTCGTGTATCGATCAATGTCCATTTGGCGCGATTACATTTAATGAATCCATTAATAAAGCGGAAATAAATAGTATTAAATGTAAGGGATGTGGAACTTGTGTGAGTACTTGTCCAAGCAATGCCATAATCCAGAATCATTTCTCTAAGCCACAACTAATGGCAATAATTAAAGCAGTTTTAGGAGAGATTTAATATGGCAAACGAAGTAATTGCTCAATCAGAGAATCATCCAGATAATGATACAGCAGAAGATAGTGAGTTTGAACCTTTCATTTTAGGCATTTTCTGTAATTGGTGTACATATACTGGCTGCGATCAAGCAGGGACCTCTCGAATGCAACGACCAGCAAATTTGCGGGTAATGCGCGTAATGTGTTCAGGGAGAGTTGAACCTGTAATGGTGGTAGAAGCATTGAAAAGAGGGGCCGATGGAATATTAATTGGAGCTTGCCACATTGGGGATTGTCATTATGTGAATGGAAATCATAAAACTGTGCGTCGAATTCCATTAATTTCAAAATACATCCAACAATATGGATTTGAGCCAAACAGAGTTTGGTTGAGGCATATATCTGCAAGCGAAGGGGCAGAACTGACCGAAATCGTTCATGAATATGTTAAAATTCTTAAAAAAATTGGCCCAAATTCCTATAAAAAAAAGAATACTTTAATCAACCAAAGCATTCAAAATTAATATTAATTAGCTTAAAGTTGATAATAAGTGAAGAATGGAAAAAATCTGGCAAATTAAGCCTTTAGATGTGCCTCTTCCCACCAAATACAATTGGACATTTTCTTAATTATATTAACTACCGGATTTTTAACAGGCTAATTTGCAATTTTTCGCAGTATATTTTCATGTAATTTAACTATTGTATTAGATAGTGGGTTCTTTGTGAAATTAACTCCAATTCTTGCCCGTAAAAGTGCGGGTACACGATTTTTATCTTTAAATACAGAAATAATCGGTATTCCTTTAGCTTCTGCCGATAGCCATTCGTTTTGAACCGCTTCAGATATTTTTGAATTTTTACTACAAAAGAGCACCAAGGCATCTGCATTTTCTATATAATAATCCTTGTACTCAATAATATTATCTTCGGTTTTTTCTTCCCAAGTCAGAACTTGATCAAACTCATCAAATTTCTCAAGAGCCTTCGCCAGTTGTCTAATATGAAATTCTTTATTATCTTTTGTGCTGTAACTGAAGAAAATCCAAGTTGCTCCCTTTGGCTTTTTTAACTTCTTTGGTGGTTTTTTCCGCCTTTTTTTAAACATGTTGTTCAATTATATACGATGAGAAAAAAGTATTTACTATTTCTTACAAAATTATCGATATAAACATAAATATAAAAAAAAATTGAGACATTTCCCGATTCTTGACTTCCCTATGCATCGTTAAATCTGAAATTATATTGTTTAAGTAAATTTCAAGAAAATATTTTAAGTTTAAAGAAGGAAATTTAAGTGCAGTTTTAATTAATTATTATTTGATTATTATTTGATTATTATTTGATTATTATTATGAAGTGACAAAAGAATCTTAGTTTTTTAACATTGTTTTTTGTCGGCACTCAAAAACTTCAAAACTTGCCGTATATTTCATTACATACAATGAAATATAAAACTAACTCTCGTGATTACAAAACCAAGCG
>JAUWMK010000256.1 GCA_030613185.1 Promethearchaeum sp. | reverse complement strand
TGTAATTTTTAAAAATACTTCCTCTAAATTATTTGCATTATATTTTTCCTTCAATTCTTTTGGAGTTCCTAGTGCAATTAATTTACCATAGTCTATTATTCCTACCCTATCACTAAGGGCTTCTGCTTCTTCGATATAATGAGTGGTTAAAATAGTTGTTTTGTTTTGTTTTTTAAGTTCTCCAATAAATTTCCATGTCTCACGTCTGGCTCTGGCATCTTGGCCTACAGTTGGTTCATCCAAGAATGCAATCTCTGGACTATTAATCAAAGCAATAATTAGATTCAAACTTCTAATCATACCCCCAGAATAACCCTTTGCTTTTCTTTTACTGGCTTTTGTTAAATTCATTTTTTCAATGAGCATATCAGTACGCTCTTTTAATTCCTTTTTAGGCATCTTGTGTAAGTTACCAAATAGTTCGATATTTTCACGACCATTTAGATATTTGAAAACTGCTGCTTCCTGGGGACAAACACCTATCAACTCCTTAACTTTGTTAAGATTCTTTGTGACATCATATCCCCCAACAGTCACGGTTCCACTTGTTGGTTTTAGAAGCCCACATAGAATATTTATTGTTGTGGTTTTACCAGCTCCATTGGGTCCTAAAAGACCAAAAGTCTCTCCTATTTTTATTTCCAGGCTTAGATTATCAACCGCAATTACGTCTTCATTATATCTTTTAAAGAGATTCTGGATAGATATAGCAATATATTCATCATTATTTGGATCAAAGATATCTTCCGGACTAATTTCTTTATCAGTTTTATTGATTTTTGTATTTATTGACATTTTTCATCATTATTCCATTATTTTTTTTTTTGAAAATTATTTTCCCCGAGTTTTTTTTCTCTAAATTAGAACTGGGAATTTATTCTCTAATTTAGAAATATAATATAGACCATATTAATCTGACGCGAAGTATATAGATAGGAAAAAGGAACAAAACGCTACATAATTTGGGTGATCTATCACCCTCTTGGTTAAGAAATGAGTACTTCAATTTACTATGAAGTCTTTTTATTTTACCTTTAGAATCTTTAAATCAAGATAGTTATTTTTTTATTTAAAGGATTTTTTTGAAAAAGGATTCCTAATTCAGTATGTATTGGGTTAAGAAATGAGTATGTAAAAAAAGGAAAAAATAAGAGATAACTTACAACGATTTTATCAATTATAATAAATTCTTCATTGCAATCTCTTCAATTTTTTTTACTGTTTCCGTATCGATCGTCTCTTCTGCGTACTCCAAGAGTAAACTGAGTTTATTTGCACAAGTGACCGCTCCAATTACTAAATTGACTGTTGGTAATGCAAGTCCTCCTCCTGGGTGCATGATCAAACGATCTATGTACCGTTAATCACAGGGATTACTACATAAATATTAGTTCCTTCTCCTAATTTTGACTCAACCCACATCATACCTGAATGCTTCTTCACGATCGAATAGGAAATCGCCAATCCCAATCCCGACCCGCTTTTTTTTGTCGTAAAATACGGATCGAAGATTCTCGAGAGATTTTCCAAAGAGATTCCAGGACCTTCATCAGCCACGATAATTTCAACATATTTCCGAGCGGGATCAATCCCGATTTTCGTTTTCCATTTAATTCCGAGAATTGAATTAATTGAAATGATGATATTACCTCCTGATGGCATCGTTTGTTTCGCATTTAGAACTAAATTTTGAATAACTTGGCTGATCTGACCAGAATCTGCATAAACCATCGGAATATCTGGGGCAATTTTATAATGAAGTTGAATGTTTGAACCACGAAGAACAAATTGAGAAGTATCTTTGATCATTGGAACGATATTTGTATTTTTTCTAATCGGAAAACAGCCTTTAGAAAATGATAGCAACTGTTGGGTGAGATGGGTAGCTCGGATCGCTGCTTTTTCAGATTCTTCAAGAATTTCATATAGTGGTTGCTGCTCTTTGTTTTCAATTTCAATTTTAGCCAATGAAATATTCCCGAGGATTCCCGTGAGTAGATTGTTAAAATCATGGGCGATCCCCCCTGCGAGAACGCCAACCGATTCAATTATCTGGTTTTTGAAATAATCCTCTTGGAGATGATGTTTCTCAGTCGTATCTAACAACATGGTAAGCCAAGCTTCCTTGCCATTAAATTGAATCCGTTTTGAGTAATCATCCACATATTTCACGTCACCGGATTTAGTAACAATCCTGTAGGAAATAAGTTTCAAAGAATCCATATCGGGGTTATTTTGATCCTGTTTGAATTGTTCAATGATTCTCTCACGATCTGCGGGATAGATCATGCATAAATTTTCATCTTTTCCCCATTGGGAACGATCGTCAAGAGAGAATCCTGTAATTTTGGTCGTAGCGGTATTTTGATAGCGCGTTAAACCATCCTGGGTGATAATTATCCCCATGAAATCTTGATTGGTTATAATATTGAATCGATTTTGCGTTTCGCAAAGCTGTCGTTCTATATCTGGTTGTTTGGCAGTATCTCGAACAATACTAAATGTACGTTCAACATTGCCGAGATCATTCAATATAAATACTTTATTCTCTGAAACCATGATCAAGTTTCCAATTTTGTTTCGATAGCTCGCAATCATTTTACTTACCAAATAGTATGGCTAATCTACATAAAGAAATTTAATTATTTAAACTTTTCATAAATTTCCAAAAATTCAGAAATAATATGATGTTATTTTAATAATATTCTTCTTAATTATATTTAATTAGATCATTTTTCTGAAAATATTAAAAAAATTTAAAATTTAAGAAATTAATCGATAATATTTTACCCTATATTTAATTAATAAACTTAAGTAGATCATTTTTCTGAAAATATTAAAAAAATATAAAAATAGTTTAATATTAATTTATATGATGAAAAAGAATCTGGGATAAAAAATATGAATTTAGATGATATAAAGAAGGAATTTATTCAATTTATGGAAAGTATGCATGGAAAAACGCTTTTTCCGAAAAAATATTTTGGTTGTATGATGGCTGTTTTTATCGAACAGAAACCCGTAACTCAAGAACGTATCAAGGAATTAACAGGATACTCTCTGACAACAATTTCTCAGATGTTAAATCTGATCCAAATGACTATTCATTTAAAAAAGATTAAAAAACCAAAAATAAGAAAAAAATTCTATACAATTGCTATTCCGCCTCAAAAATTCATGCTTATTTTTCTAAAAGTGATTATGGATTCCTATAAAAACAAAGTTGACTTTTTCCTTCCTCTTATAGAAGAAGTTAAGACGTACACACAAAAACATGTAAGATTCCTGAATTTTCATGATTATCTAAAGAAATTTTACGACACGTCAATTTTATATCTCAATCTAATTTCTGATACTTCAGATGATTTTGATAATTTAATTGAAACTGGTCAAGTCAGTGGATCATCTTTACTCGATCTTAATTTGGTGTATTCTCCAGAAAATTTAAAACTTCTACAAGATCTTATCAAACCGCCTCCACTTCCCAATTCTTTTTCGGAGCTTCCAATTATGCCTGATGAACTATCAAAGATTTATTCTCAACTTAAAAATAAGTTTTATCAAGAATTTCGTGAAAATCTAACTTCAGGTGAATCGCAGATAGATATCGCAAAAACTATTATCGGAACTGAAATATTGTTAGAAAATCGACCAATTACGCAAAGTGAAATCGAAAATGCTACCAGCTTTGCGAGAAGTATTATTTCTGATGTTTTAAAACTTTTATTAGAAATGAAAATGATAAGGCTAATAAAAAAACCTAATGATAGAAAAAAATACTATTTTATGAATTTATCCTGGGAACGTTGGATGTTAAATAAACTTAGAATTAATATGAAAAATGCTGTTATTATGAGACAGAAGATATCTTACTTGATAATAAAAGTTAAGCAAGAAAACCAGAATGAAGAAATATTAGCTTTAATAACTTTTTTACAACATATTTATAATTCTTATACCTGTTTTGAACAATATTTTAAACTCCTCGAAATCAAATATCTAAATAACAGATTAAAGGAATATTTAGAGAAGGAAGACTCCAAAGATATTAATATATAAAAGTTAACTAAGAAAGTGGAGAGAAGTTGCTGAAAAAACCTGATTGAAAGCAACTGAATTTGTAAGATCCATCCTTACAAAGATAGAAGTGCGATAGGAATTTTTAAAAGAATTAGCTAAATGTCTTAAATAACTGCTTCTAATGGAAAATCAACATGAATAAACAAGAAATTATTTCAAGTATTGCTTATTGTGGATTAATCTGTAAGTTATGTCATCTCTCGGATGAGTGTGATGGATGTAAATCAAAAAATAATAGATGTAGTAAACACTTAAGTCCGGTAGGATGTTATCAATTCAATTGTTGTGTTGAAAAGACAATCAATGGATGTTGGGAATGTACTGAATTTCCTTGTAATAAAGATATGTACAGTGACTCTTTTAGCCCTAAAATTAGAGCTTTTGCTAGGTGCATACGAGAAGATGGAAAAGAAAAATTCACCACTTATATTCTTGATGCCATAAATAGAGGAATAGATATCAATAAAGATGGTGATTTGGATCTAAATACAGAACAAGAAGTTTTAAGAATTTTACGAAGATCTTAATGAAGATGTGATATCATTTTTTTAACCAAGGACAGGCTAAAATGCATGCTAAACAACCTTTATCTCCCAAACAGTTCTTAATATCTAAAACATCCTCCCTACATGATGGATGATCGTTAAAGGCAAGAAATGTAAGTGCATTTTGAGGACATGCTTCAATGCATATTCGGCAATTACAACATTCATTTTTAATTGCACGATTTATTTGAAGTGGCATGTCTGTTAAAATTGCAATTAAACGATGTAAAGGGCCATATTCTGGAGAAATAATTAATAGTGACCTACCTTGCCAACCAAGTCCTGCTGTTTTTGCTAAGATTTTAAGAGACATAAATCCTAACCTATTAATAGGATCAAATTCATCTTCAACATGTATTATAAGTTGTCTATAACCCTTATTTTCTAAATAATTCATTATAGATAACGCAGCATCTTCTAAAAATAATGACACTTCAGTTCCAGATGCTTTTTTTCCTAACTTTCCATATTGTGCTCCTAATACAATGGCATATGGAAACATATTTAGGAATTTTTTTAAATCTGTTGGAAGTCCAGTTTCCATTTCCATTAATAAATGCATGTCACAAACACCATATGTATCAATTTCTAGCTTTTTGATATATTTTCTAAGATTTTCTGTTTCAATTATCTTTATTTCTTCCATATATGACTCATCTTCTTATTTTTCCAATAACTTTAAAACGATACTCGGTAAAACATTCATTTTCATGATTCAGTATTCTTTCCATTATATCGTTTTTTGCGAAACTTTATCAAAGAATTCTATCCCTTTCTTTAGTAAACTAGTACACTCTAAGTTATAAGGGCATTTACTCTCACAAATCTTGCAATCAATGCATTCTTTTGCTTTGTTAACATCCTCTTGATATCTAGTTATAAAGTCAACTTGTGGCCATAAATTATAACTAACCTTAAGATTGATTACCCCAGGAATGTAAATTTCTTGCGGGCAAGTGGGCATACAATAACTACACCATTGACAAAATTTCTTGTCCAAATGTTTCCTAATAATCTCAATCTGGTATGTTTCTTCTTTAGAAAGTCTGATATTTTCATCAATAATTCTTATTACCTCGTCAATTTCTTCTATTTCCTCGAAACCGGGAACTGGAACAACTGTATCAAATTGAAGGAGATATTTCATAACAAGAGATGCATTCTGTAATCGTCCTCCAGCAAATGGTTTCATTGCAGTAAAACCTATATCGAATTTTTTCGCTAACGGAATAAGATTATCTACAGCTTCATTATTAACAAAATTAAACGGAAAAAGAACAACATCAAAAAGTTCCGATTTTATTGCCTTTTCCATTGTCTCAATGCAATGACTTGTTAACCCAATGAATTTAATTTTACCCGCTTTTTGAGCCTTTTTAGCAATGTCAAAAGCACTTCCCTCTTTTAGCAACAGTTCGTATTTATCTTTTCCAACATTATGAAATTCCCAAATATCTAAATAATCTGTATTAAGAATTTCAAAACTCTTCTGAAGATGTTTTTTTGCTTCTTCAGCAACAGTCGAACTTTGCCGAGTGATCATGATTACTTCCTCTCTTCGACCTTTTATAGCCTTACCAATACGCTCTTCACTAGTTCCATAATGTCGGGATGTATCTATAAGATTAATCCCCTGATCCAATGCATATTTTACAAGTTCGACTGCATTTTCCTCAGAAGGCCGTTGTAATGGAATTCCACCTATCCCAATTCTAGACACCTCTAAATCCGTTCTTCCAAGTCTAATTTTTTTCATGAAATGATACTTTCCTTCCTCGTTTTTTTAAAAAAAATTTGTTAGGTTTTGATATTATGCTCCACAATAATTACTACATTTCCCTTTTTGTGCCCTTTGGTAAAGATTAAAACCGAATTAACGGGTTAGATGTACCGTTAATCACTGGGATTACAACATAAATATTAGTTCCTTCTCCTAATTTTGACTCAACCCACATCATACCTGAATGTTTCTTCACGATCGAATAGGAAATCGCCAATCCCAATCCCGAACCACTTTTTTTTGTTGTAAAATACGGATCAAAGATTTTCGAGAGATTTTCTAAAGAGATTCCAGGGCCTTCATCCGCCACGATAATTTCAACATATTTCCGAGCGGGGTCGATTCCGGTTTTCGTTTTCCACTTAATTCCAAGAATAGAATTAATTGAAATGATGATTTTACCTCCTGATGGCATTGCTTGTTTCGCATTTAGAATTAAATTTTGAATAACTTGGCTTATCTGACCGGAATCTGCATAAACTATTGGAATATCTGGAGCAATATCATATTGAACTTGAATATTTGAACCTCGAAGAACAAATTGGGCAGT
>JAUWMK010000253.1 GCA_030613185.1 Promethearchaeum sp. | reverse complement strand
TCTTAGCAGACTACGGATCAGCGTTGATGTGGGCAATCTATTTAGGCGATCGCTTTGGTGATGATTTTATCAGCGAATTTGTTCAATCAGGTGTTCCGGGAATAGCTGGAATTAATACGATTTTAGAACCTCTCGGATTAACTTTTGAGGATGTTTTCCACGATTGGAGAATCGCAAACCTTATTCATTCAGGTGAATATAACTATGATTACATGGATTTGGCTGATGGAATCCCTGCAAGGATCTACAATATTGATGCCACATCAAGTTTTCCAATAACGGGCGTTAGTTTTGGGGAAACAGTTTCAATCTTAGATTATGCAACAGGTGTATTTATGTTAGGAGAATATTCAACCGACTACATTAGATTAGATGGGTTAAATTATTTTACAATGTCCTTTAATGGAGATGATTTTGCAACTATACCAGGTTGGGAGAATGATGGTACTACCCTTTATTCCACTCCGGCAGCTCCAGAGATGGATTTACAAATTCGTTGTGATTTAACATTAGATGCAGATTCAACTCTTTCATTTGATACAAAGACCGAAATTGAAGAAGATTGGGACTTTGGATTTGTTCAAATTTCAACTGATGATGGTATTTCATGGACATCTCTTGAAAATGAATACACTACTTCTGAATTTGCCGACGGTGGTTATCCTGCGATAGAGGAAAATTTACCAGGGTTGAGCGGTATTATGGACTGGACAAATATGGAATTCGAATTATCTCCTTATAGTGGTGATGTTATCCTTCAATTCCGTTATATGACAGATTGGGCATATGAAGAAGCAGGTTGGTGGGTAGAGAATGTCATGATCAATGGTGTTGCATTGGATCTTAATGCATTCTATTCTACAATCCCACCAGAGGCTGATTTCGTGGTTTCTTTAACAAACGCAGATGGCTCAACTGTATATGATCTGGATTTAGATGATGAAACTGAATTTGGCGAATTAGAACTTTGGACAATATTTCCAGAAGATGAATATATATTATTGATTGTCAGTGCTACTGTAGGCATGGCTGATTACGAATTGGATTTCTATTAAACAAACCCAATATCATAATCCAAATTGAATTTAATAATAAATTCAAAAAATCACACATTTTTTTAAGGCTATTGGGTTAAATATTAACCCTTCCAAAAATAGCCTACTTCTTTTTTTACTTCTTTTATTCCAATTTCCTTTCCTAATTTATTAGCTTTTGAATATCAAAATCTTAAATCGGTATCCAATAACCAATTATATAAGAAATTCCGAAAGCAAATAAACCTACAAGCAACATTTCTATCCCAGATTTCAACCAATTAACCCCTGTAACAAATGTCTTTATTGACCCAGCTAAGAATAATCCACCAAAAGTGACTCCCGTAGCAATCCAAAATAGTGTCATATCCAAGATGCTTGACTGAAATAGAAACAAATATGGTAATACAGGAAATAAGGCGCCTAATATAAAGGAAAAGAAAATAACGATAGAAGTTTTAATTCCGGGGGCTTGTTCAATTTCAGTTACTCCTAATTCTTCAATTATCATCTCCCTAACCCAAAGATCTTCATCTTGAGTAATTTTATCAACAATTTTTTCTAAAATTTCACCTTCAAATCCTTTTTTTCTATAAATCATCCGAATTTCTTCCTTTTCGATGTCCGGACATAGTTTAGTTTCAAGACGTTCCTGGTTAATTTCATGCTTATAATATTCGTGTTCACCCTTTCCACTAATGAACTCTCCTGCTGCCATACTTATTGCTCCAGCAATAGTTGCAGCTAACAAAGAAATCAGAATTATTTTTGGTGTTTGACCTGCACCTGTAATACCTGCAAGAAGGGCGAATATAGAAACAATTCCATCATTCATTCCAAAGGTAACTTGTCGTATGAGTTCTCCTCCTTCCAAATGAAATTTATCAATATATGGTTTTGACATTTTTTTTTTCTCCTAATTTAATTAATCTCGTTTTACTTTAAAATAAAAGGCTGGATCATGTCCACAAATTGGGCAAATATTAGTTGGTTCTGTAAAGATTAAGTTTCCGCAAACTTTGCAAATATAAATTTCTGAGCAATCTAAATCTATTCCTTGTTCAATAAATTTCAAAGCCAGTTTTAATGCTTTATAGTGCGTATATTCAACATCCCGTGCCCATTCGAATGAAAGTTGAGCAACCTTTTGCATGGGATTTTTTTTATCTTTCTTAATTTCTTTAATAAAAGATGGATACATCTTTTTATTTTCCCAAAGTTCCGCTTCCATGGCATCCTTTACATTTCCAGCAGTTGTTCCGTTGGTAAATTCTTCACTTTCTGGTATGTAATCTTCTTCTAATGCATTTTTATGGTTCTTTATATGGATTTCTTCAGCCGCAGTCAAAGATTTAAATAAGTAAGCAATATTATCAAATCCTTCTTTCTTTGCAATTTCAGCAAATTTTGAATATTTTTCTGTGGCTAAAAATTCTCCATTAAGTGCTTTTTTTAAATAGTCTTTTACTATATTCATAAGAATTAATAATGAACAACTAATAAATAATAATTTCAATTCAGTTAAAATATTATAAGTTTTGAGTATAAAAGTGGATTGTTGAAAATTTGAGGGCCAGAAATGACTCATCTTGCTAAAATTCAAATATAATCCTATTTTTTTTCATATTTTCTATTCTTTTTAAACCAATCAATTGCAAAATCTATTAATTCGTGTTGAAGTATTATCTTGCAGATTGCTTGACCAACTTTTCCTGGAATATAATTTATTGATTTCTCAAAGGATTCACCCACAGAAACAAAATCATCATCATTATATATTAGATCTTCCCATTCTATCCATTTTCTGACGCCGTCTATATTCATTGCTGCTCCTTGAATTTCTCTAGGATGATTTGGAAGATTTGCACGAAATTCGGCTAAATGTAAAGATGTATTATTTCCGTGATTTACTCCTAGTAAAACTACTTTACCATTTAATTCATAGATTTTAGAAAGTGGGCAATCATTTCCAAAAACTGGGGATACCACATGTTTGTTTGTGATGAATTCTGCAAGCTTTCCCCAAGCTGAAAATGATTCTTGAGGATGGGCTGATCTTAATACTCCTGGAAAAGTTCGAAATATTTCGGCAATTCTTCCCATAGCGCGGGTTGAACTATATTTTGAATTGAATGCAGGTTGGTTATCTTTAATTATCTGCCACCAATCTTCAGGAACGGGAGGATAATGCCAAAGTACTGGATTGCTATTTTCGGTAGTAAATGAAGGCATAATAATCGTTCCTTCTTCAGTAATCACTTTTTGGAGAGCTATGATAACAGCAACGGGGCCTCCCACCGTCCAACCCATTTTGCTAAGAGAACTATGGACTAAAATAATATCGCCTTTTTTTAGACCAATTTGTTCAAAATCAGATATTAGAGAGTTGATTGTGTTTGGTTTTTCAGTATTTTTGACAGTCGTGCCTTCTTTTTCCCAATGATCCATGATTGTTTAAAAGTTTGAAGCTTTTTCAATTTTTTTTTAGGTAAGAAAGAGCTTTTAAGGTTATTTCTGTAGAAGTTATAAGTTTATTGGGATAATTAGAGTTTTCTGTTCAGATTCTTTTTTGATGTTCAACTACAACAACATTTATATATACAAATGAGATAAAAGAAATGAGGTGGAATTTTAATTATGAAACGTTTAATGAAAATTAGTTCTATTTTATTAATAATCGGAATATTTTCTTATCAGATACCAGTTGGAATAGCTCTTGAGCCAACAATTAATATTACAATGGCTGGATCATTTCTAGGTCGGACTGCAGAAAACCTTTGCATCTCTTATGATGGAAATTTTCTCCTTGCAGGAACTGAATCTCCAAGTAATTCTTTTGCAACCCTTATTGCGGTTCCTGAATCATTTACTACAGATTTTACACCCTTACAAATTCAAGAGCCCGATTTTGAAACAACCCAAAAAATTATTGATATAAATAATGATGGATCCAAATATATCGTTAATAGTTATAAGGAAAATAAAACTTATTGTTATTCCAATAGCAGTACTATACCGATCTGGGTTAATGAAATGGAAGGTTCAACATATGACATAGAAATTTCTGGAAATGGAGAATATGCTATTTATAGTGGGCATTTAACATCCGGAATGCAGGTAGGGTTTGTGTATACTGCAAATGGGACAGAACTATGGCATTTTGATTATAATAATATTTTAGTTGTAGATACATCCTATAATGGCAATTTTTCTATTGTTGGAACTTGGAATGGTTCTTTATTCTGTTTCGGAAAAGATTCTAGTACCCCCTTATGGGAATTTACAGAACCAAATTTTGGATCTGTTTTCCATCTTGGAATTAGCGGAGATGGTTCAACAATATTCGTCGCTGACAGTCTTTCGGATTATCTATTTGTTCTCGATACAGATTCTGGTGATCTATTATGGTCTGGAGAAATTCTCCCAAGTTTTTCAGATGTGGATATTACACACACAGGAGATATTTTAGTAACAACACAATATGGATATTCTGCGGGAAATAAAATTCTTCTCTTTCCAAGGTCTTCAATGACAGCAAAATGGGAAATTCAATTTAGTGCTAATGGAGGAGATGGTGGTATTACTGCAGATGGAAAATTAGCAGCTATTGTTGATTGGGATGGAAATATGATGATTATTGACTGTGAAAGTGGAAGTTTATTACTAAATCAAAGTACAGGTGATGGAGGATCACAAGGAAAAGCAGTAATATCGCCTTTGGGAAATTCAGCAGCGGTGTTAACCCAAAATGGGCAAATGTATATTTATAACATTGATCAATCTATCTTAGATGACGAAACATCAACATCAAAATTCTATGATCTTTTCTTAGATACTAGTGCTTATCCAGCATTGGGAATTTGTTTAGGTGTTGGGTTAATTATAGGCGGATTAATTATTGGAATACTTAAGAAAAGGGAGAAATAGATATTCTTTTTAGACTCAAACGAAAGATATTTAGATCCTTTTTTATATTTTTTTTTTTTAAGATGAGAAAGAGCGTTTAACGTTATTTCTTTAGATGATTTAAGTATATTGGGATAACTGGAGGTTAGAAGTTTGCTACAATCCATTATTAATGTGTTATTTTTTGAAAACAAAAGCCATTTGCTACTATTCCTAACTTTCTTTGAGAAAATTCCATAACATTTTAAAAAAATCTCAACTACCCACCAAGGAATATATTTTACTTTTTTTCCTAAATCAGATAAGACTTCCATAATATCAAAGAGTTCACCAGCAATATTATACACTCCTGAAAATGAATTTGAAACAGCATAATGCATCGCGTTAACTAAATCATTTTCATCTGTATATTGTACTAAACCAGGTCCAATAATTTTTTGACCAATTCTCCAAAAGACACTTTTTTTAGAAATTAATGGCCCAAAACTGAATTTCAAATTATCCGTATAGGAAAGAAAGTTAGGTCCAACAATTACATGGGGTCGAAATACTGTAATTTTGATTTCTGGATGTTTTTTCCCAAAATCCTCTATAAAATTTTCATTAAGAGCTTTTGTATAAGAGTAATAAAATGAAGTTATATTCTGACCCAATAATGGGGATTCTTCTGTTAGAAATTCGGAATTTGAATTATTTTTACCATAAGCTGCAACCGAACTCGAATATATTACCTTCTTAATTCCCAGTTCTGCAGCGATATTAAAAACATTTTTAGTTCCATTAACATTGATATCATAAATCGTTTTAGGATCAGGAATAGAACCAATTACAACAAACGCCAGATGAATTAGAACATCAACATTTTTAAAAGCAGTTCTTAAATCTGATGGAACTCGCACATCTCCTTTCACAAATTGAATTTTATTATGATTTTCACCTATTCTTTTAAAATTTAATTCAATTACATCTAATCCAATGATTTGTTCAATATTCGGGTCTTCGATTAGTTTTGGAATTAAACAACTACTTAATGTAGACGAAATTCCCGTAATTCCAACTTTCATTACATTATTTTAGGGAAAGACATTTAAAAATTTTCTCCAATTACTTTAAAATATCCCAAATAATTAAATACAATAATTGCAACTATTGACTAAATTGTATATTTTTTGAAAAATTTATTGTTATTAATGAAAAGTAGATGATAAAATGAAACGAACAAAAATTTTTGGAATTAGTGGTTTGATGATTTTATTACTCATCATTCCAATAATAAATGCTGTTGCAATTTCATCATGGCCAGTGCAAGAAAATGATGAATTTAATTTCTCCTTATCTTATCAATTTTATGATGAAAATAACACTCTTATTATAAGATAGTTCTGTATCAATTTCTATAGTCATTAAAAAAGTGGATATTAATCTCACATATGATGTAAGTTGTGATGTTAATAATGAAGATGATGAATGGGGTAATCGGCGAAAAGAATATTTAGAAGGTTCAAATTTGACAAGTGGAGAAGAATATTTAATTTTAACACCAGTATTAATTTATGAAGCTTCTTCTTTTGCAGAAAAAGAAAATTACTGGGCAGAATTAATAAATTTTACAAAGGAATATTTTTGGGCTGATGCCTTTACATTTACAACTTATAGCACCGATGAAATCACTAATATGAAATTTTCAAGTTCCTCTGATGCTTATGGGTATGAAATAACCGCATCTTGGGATGAATATAAAAATCTTCCTGCGGGGAATAGTTTTACGGAATTGAAATATTCAAAGGATGGTGTTCTTCTAATAAGTGAAGTGTCACGCCATTGGGTGGAGGTTCTGATTGGGTATTAGAAAATACTGACGTAAATATAATTCCTAGTTTTCCACTCGAATTTCTTGGATTTTGTTCAATTCTTGGGATAGTCGTTATTTTCATAAAGAAAATATAAATTTTTTTTTTTTTTCATTAATCTTCAAAATAATCTAGTGTCAAAATCAACACATAATTGTAGTATTAACCAATAAATTCAAAACTTGGTCTTCATTTCACTATAT
>JAUWMK010000338.1 GCA_030613185.1 Promethearchaeum sp. | reverse complement strand
CACTTTGTTTCATAATTTTTAATGATGACTGCGGAAGACTTTCTCCATATTTTTTCCATATTTCCCCTCCCATGGGTGCTTCTATAAATTCAAATTCATAATCAGTATAATCTTCAATTATTTTCAGAATCTTAATTCCTTCATTTACAACTTCTGGACCAATGCCATCTCCTTTCACGAGTGCAATTTGTTTTTTCATTATTATCACCTATATACAATTATTAAAAAAAATTAGTAATTTTTCACTGCAAAATTGACTAATCCTCCATGAAGAACCACTGTTTTATCAAAAGGGCTAATCTTGAAAGGAAAATTTAATTCATTCTTTGTGTTTTTAATAGTGAGGGTCTGTAAATCAAGACTAATTTCAACATCAATATCATGAGCATTAGAAAATGTATCAAATACTTGATTAATTTTTTCAGGTCCTAGTTCTATTGGTATTATACCTGAATTAACTGAATTTTCTCTAAAAATACGAGCAAAATTACTTGCAATGATTGTGGAGATCCCATTAACCTCAAAAGCCCAAACAGCCATTTCACGTGAAGACCCGCATCCAAAATTTGATCGAGAAATTACAACATTATATTTTTCCCATGCAATATTATTTGAATTAAAATTATCTAAGCTCAAATCCTCGAGTAAGTGAGATTTTAAAGGTAATTTCTCTACAAAGGTTAAATATTTCGCTGGTATAATTTCATCCGTATTAATATTGTTCCGATCCAAAAGAAAGGCTTTTCCGCTAAATTTTTTTTCCATCATGATTATCCCTCTAAATATTTTCTGGGGTCTGTAATATATCCTTCAATTGCAGATGCTGCAGCAGTCGCTGGGCTGGCTAAATGGACCATTCCCCCTTTGCCCATTCTACCATTAAAATTTCGATTAGTAGTAGAGATAGCAACTTCTCCAGGAGCAAGAACTCCATTACTCATTCCTAAGCAAGCACCACAAGTAGTTGCAGTTACTACAAAGCCTGCATCCATGAATATATCAATTAATCCTTCCTTCAATGCGCTTCTGTATATTTCAGTTGTAGCGGGTGCAATGATACCGCGTATATGGGGGGCAATTTTTTTATCTTTAAGAATTTTAGCTGCTACTCGAAGATCTGAAAGTCTCCCATTTGTACATGATCCAATGTAGACTTGATCTATTTTTATCTTAGCGTCACTTGCATTAATTACTTGATCTGGTCGGAATTGGATGGTGATTTTAGGTTGAATTGTAGAAATATCAATTTTTATAACTTTTGAATACTCTGCATCTGGATCAGCATTCCATTTTGAAAAATCTTGTAAAGCTGCGTTTTTATCATTATCATATTCGGTTTTAATAAATGGCCATAAATAATCTACAGTTTGCATGTCTGGGGCAAAAATTCCTGATGTTGCCCCTGCTTCAACAACCATGTTGGTTATAGTCATCCGTTCTTCCATTGTTAGGTTTGGAACAGCATCACCTGTAAATTCAATGACATGATCAGTCGCGCCGTTAACAGTCAATTCTTTAATCAGTGTTAAAATGACATCTTTAGCATAAACTCCTGATTGTAATTTTCCATTTAATTCCACCTTGATACATTTTGGATATTCGAGTGCTGCAATTCCTTTTAGAATACCTACTTCTAAGGCAGTTGTTCCAGTGCCACAAGCGAAAGCACCAAAAGCACCATGGGTGCATGTATGGCTATCTCCCATAATGATTGTAAAACCTGGCCGAACAAAACCTTTTTCTGGAAACAAGGCGTGACATACTCCATTTCTCCCAATGTCAAAAAAATCTTTGATGTGATGTCGATGTGCCCAATTTCGCATAATTTGTGCTTGAATTGCCGATAAAGAATCATTTGAAGGAGTTACATGATCAATCACTGCTTTGATTTTAGTAGAATCAAAGACAGAATCTAAACCTCTCTGATCTAAATCTTTAATGGCTGGTGGTGTTGTAATTTCATGAGCAAACACGCGATCAAGGGTTATAATAACCGTTTTTCCAAAGCGATCATCTATAAGATGAGCGTCAAATATTTTTTGTGCAATTGTTTTCTCCATTATTTCTACCTGAGTTTAATTTTTTACTCTTTCATTCTAGAGAGTTAACATAATTTTTCAAAAATCCTTTCAATACACGTTTTGGCAGTTGAAGTTCATTCAATCGATGATCAATTTCTTCTTGAGGAATTTGTAAATCCACAATTCGATTAATAAGATCAATTTTGATCATTTCACCTTCCCGAATTGCTGCAATAGGTCCTTTTTCCCATGCTTCGGGTTCCATATGTCCAATACAAGGTCCTCGAGTTCCACCCGAAAATCTTCCATCTGTGATTAAAGCTACCGAATCGATCATACCCATTCCTGCAATTGCGCTCGTTGGAGATAACATTTCTGGCATTCCTGGAGCTCCTTTTTGGCCCATATATCGGATAACAATTACATCTCCTGGATTAATTTTCTTACCCAAAATTGCTTCCATTGTTTCATCTTCAGAATCATATACTCGAGCGGGTCCTTCATGCACCATCATTTTTTCACTTACAGCTGCTACTTTCACTACAGATCCTAAAGGACAGAGATTTCCATAAACTATTCGTAAACCCCCTTGAGTAGAATGAGGGTTATCAATATTTCTAAGAACTTGACTATCTATGATACCTTCATCAACATTTTTAATTATTTCTCCGATATTGCTTAAATTTACTGTTTTTTGAGAGGTATCTAATATTGATTCAAGTCGTTTCATAACCGCGGAAATTCCACCAACATCATACAGATCTTCCATCGTTAAATCACCAGATGGTCGAATCTTTATTAAATTGGGAGATATTTCGGCACATTTTTGGAATAAATCTAAGGAAAGATCAAAACCATACTCTTTTGCGATGGCAGGTAGGTGTAATACGGTATTTGTTGATCCTCCAATGCACATGTCAACTTTAATGGCATTTTCAAAGGATTTTTCAGTTACTATATCTCGCGGACAAATGTTTTTTTTCACCAATTTAACAATTCGTTTACCTGTAAAATAGGCTAATTCCATTTTCTTAGGATTAACTGCGAGCATCGCTGCACAATTAGTAAGGGATAATCCTAAAATTTCGGTCATACATGCCATACTATTGGCAGTAAATAATCCAGAACAAGACCCAGCTCCAGGACAAGCGGATCGTTCACAAGCTAATACATCATCAATTGTAACTTTATTTGCATTATACTCTCCAATTACTTCAAAACAGCTGATTATGTCTGCCGTTTTACCTTTAAAATCACCAGATTTCATTGGTCCTCCCGTAATAATTATTGCAGGTAGATTTATTCTCCCGGTAGCCATTAACATGCCGGGAGTAATTTTATCACAATTTGTCACTCCCACCCATCCATCTAAGGAATGAGCACCAACCATGAATTCTACATTGTCAGCAATGTGATCACGGGATGGTAATGAGTATAACATACCATGACCTTTGCCCATAGCGATTCCATCACAAATGCCTGGCACACCCCATACAAATGGTACTCCTCCCGCATCTCGAATACCTCGCATAACTTGTTCTGTAATTTCATTTAAATGAATATGTCCTGGAATAATATTATTATATGAATTTGCAATACCAATCCAAGGTTTATCCTCAAAATCTTCGTCCTTTAATCCAGTTGCACGCAGAAGTGATCTATGTGGTGCAGTTTCAACACCTTTTTTTATTCGTGTAGATCTCATTCTGATTACCTTACAAATAATTTGCGAAGAATATCTCCTACTTGTTGTAATTGATTTGAACCCTCATCTTCACGCATTTTAGATAGAATTTTCATTCCAGAATTGGCTTCATCCATCCATTCATTCGCAAACTTACCAGATTCAATATCTAACAACATCTCTCGCATTATTGGTTTAACTACAGTTCGATCAATTACTTTTTTTCCTCGGGTTCTTCCCCCATATTCTGCTGTATTCGATACTTTTTGATACATTTGTTCAATCCCTCCTTGATAAATGAGATCTGTGATTAACTTTAATTCATGAGATACTTCAAAATATGCCATTTCTGGGGGATATCCTGCTTCTACCATTACTTCAAACCCTGCTTGAATTAATTCAGCAACTCCACCACAAAGAACACTTTGTTCCCCAAATAGATCGGTAAATGTTTCTTTATCAAAAGGGGCAATATTTTTTTTACTTCCCTCTAAGGAATTTAAATCAATTACTCCAGCGCGAGTAAAATGCATAGCTTTCGCCATGCCCAACGCAATTTGTTTAGCGTTTCCAGAATAATCTTGGTGTACTGCGAGTAAAGCAGGAACTCCAAAACCTTCCAGATATACTTTTCGTTCCGACGGACCAGGAGACTTGGGGGCAATCATCACTACATCAACATTATCTGGTGGAATAATTCGCTTATAACTAATATTAAACCCGTGGGAAAAAGATAATACTTTTCCTTCAAAAAGAAAAGGAGCAATATCTTTTTCATAGACTTGTTTTTGAGTTTCGTCCGGTATTAAAATTTGAATGATATCTGCTTTTTGAGTGGCATCTTGAATTGGATATACATCAAAGCCATCTTTCATTGCCTTTTCCCATGATTTCCCACCTTTTCTTAATCCCAGTATTACATTCAATCCCGAATCCTTCATCATATTTGCTTGAGCATCTCCTTGAGAGCCATAGCCAATAACTGCGATAACTTTGTCCTTGACAAGGTCATAATTACTTTCATTTTCTCTATAAATTTTCATTTGAATCAGTTCTCCATTTTTTTAAAAAAAAGGTTGATTATACTCCTCGAAATAGGGCTACATTGCCCGAGCGTGAAACTTCCCGCAATACATTCATATTTCGCATAATATTCAGAAATGCATCAATTTTTTCCGAACTTCCAATCAATTCCAAGATTAGTTGTTTCAAATTGACATCGACAACTTTCCCATGGTAAATTTCGATCATTGATGAGATTTTCTGATGAATTAAATCATTTTTAAATTGTAATTTTATCAATGCCAATTCTCGAATAACACATTTATCCGATTGTAAAATTTGTACCTTAACTACTTCGATGAGTTTATTCATCTGTTTTTGAATTTGTTCTACCTGTTCTTTTGAACCTTCAGTTTTGATAA
>JAUWMK010000043.1 GCA_030613185.1 Promethearchaeum sp. | reverse complement strand
GATCACGTGAAGTAATCTTTCATGTTTGGAAGTGAAAGATCAATCCTATAAATTCAAGAAAAAAATGGGATAAACATAGAATTAAGTCGAAGCGCCATTCTTATTATGCAAGTGATCTATTATTATTTGATCATTGCCTTTTTATTACCAAAAAAAAATGCACCATATACTATATTTATCAAGAATAGACTATATTTTTCAGTTAAGAATTCTGCAGAAAAAAGGTCATTAAAGTATGTCACGAAAAATTATACAGAAATACGTTGGTTATAGTCTTTTATTTTCTCTTATATTATTTCCAATCTTCTTCAATAGTAGTGTTTCATTAGGCGAATCTTCACAATCACCTATTTCTAGTACAACTTTGGGAGATAGTTCCTATGAAGATATTTACATTTCACAATTGAATAGAACCATAACGATTGAAGATAATGCTTTCATTGTTATTGATGATGAATTTCAATTCTTTAACAAACGTTCTAATTCCCTAGCGAATTTATATGTTGGATTCAGCGAAGATAGTATGAATACCCTCCTGTTTTATGAAGCAAAAGATGAAAATTTAGGGCCTTTAGCCAGCAAGATCTTAGATGGAAAGATTAATGGATCATTCATTCTTGAAATTACGTTGAATCAACCACTTTTACCATTTTCATCTTTGTCAATAAAATTAAAAACTGTTTTTAATGCAAATTTTACTTATTACGAGCGTGTGATGTCTTGGTATGGTTTAGATTGTCAGATATTACCTATTACACCGTATGAAATAATGGCATATACAACTGAAATCCGCACTCCTAGTTCATCTACAGAAGTATCGATTACTCCTGATATTCCAGGTGAAGTAACAGGTGATGAGTCTAATAAAATTTTCACAGGAATTGATGTTACCCCATTTGAAACAAAAACTCGAAATATTTTATATAGAAATTATATTATTTCAAATCTACATATGGAAAAATTAGAAAGAACAATTAGAATTAACCCGTGGGGATATATCCTCGTAACTGAAGATCATGTTGTTAAAAACTACGCAAATATAGAGGCACGAACTTTGGAATTTGAAATCCCGCATAATGCTAAAAATTTCTCAATGTCAGATAATATTGGAGAAATAATGGGGGTTACAGAAAATCCTGTTCCAAACGAATATGGAAGAAAAGATATCTCAATCAATTTAAGAATCAACAGAGTTAGTCTTAAATATCATGCCAAAATGATATATCAAATTAAATATTATCTTCCCTATGATGAATATATGACAGATTTTTTGGGAACAAAGAATTTGCGAATTGATTTATATCCAACTCACATGGATTACATAATTGAAAGTCAAAAAATTAAAATTGAAATATTAGGTGCTTCTTCAATTGATCGAGTGAATTTTCCAGAAACACAATTGATTCAATCTTCTTCTGGAATTATATTTGAAAGATCAAATACCCAAATCACACCTTATCACAGCCAATTGCTCGATATTACATATAATACCCAATTTATATCACTATTCGGTAGAGCTACAATGTTTGCATTGGTGTTTGTTATTGTATTGGGACTTTATGTGGTTATTCGCACAAAACGTAAAGAATATGAAGGAAGTGAAGAAAGTTACATTGAGCAATCAATTCCAATTAGGGAACTAACACAATTCGTAACTCTTATCGAAGAAAAAAATGCTATTTTGCTTGATATCGAAAAAACTGATAATGATCTGAAACGAAAACGTATCCAAAAGAAAGTTTACCAAAAAACCGTTAAAAATTTTCAAAATAAATTAAAAGAACTTAATGAGGAATCAATTCCATTCAAAAGAATTTTAATCGAATCGGGCGGTCAAATTGAATCTATTATTCAAAAACTTGATTTTCTGGAAGCGGAAAAAATCTCTGTTAAGGATAGTATTAGACTTTTGTCAGATCGCTACAAACGAGGTAAACTACCCTCTAAAGCTGCTTATGAAAGACTATCACGTGATATGATGAAACAATTAGACTCTTCTCAAAAGAAAATTGATCGATACATCAACGAATTGCGAGCTTTCATCATTTAATAACTTTTAAATATCAAAATCGCAAAATTTTTTTTACTTTTAATATTTACATATTCAACAATGAAACTGTGGCTTTTAGAAATCCTTGCTTGTCCCATAGATAAAGCATTTCCGTTAGAATTAACTGTTTTAAAATGGCAAGATGAAGGAAATGTAGATGATAAAATTAAACAACTCATCGAAATGTATAATAAAGGACAAGTTTTACCTGCAAAAACTGATAGCCCTTTACATTTAGAAATTAAAGACGACAATAAAATCTATATTAATGATTTTCTTATTTTGAAACCCACCCCCTTAGATGAATATCTGCAAGAATTGATCCTAAAATTGGCTGAACTTGATCTGGTCCATGATTTATCCCAATGGCAAGGAGAAATCGCTTTGAAATTGTGCAGTGAAACAATAAAGGAAAATTTTCAAGATGCCTTAAATAAAATTACTGAAACGAACAAGGCTAGTCCCACACAAGAAGATTCAGAAAAAATAATGAAAATTTATGAAAAAATTATCTTGGATTTAGAATTTTTAAATTTATTTAAATATAATCTGGAAATTGATGAAGCAGTAATTAAGTGTTCTAAATGTAATCGTTGGTTTCCTGTATATGAAACAATTCCTCAAATGTTACCGGACGAAGTTCGAAATTCTGAAAGTGATCAAAAGTTTAAAGAAAAATGGAAATCAAAATTCAATTTCTAATTTCTAACTTTTTCTCTCAATTTTTGGCACACAGTTTTAAACTTTTCACATTTAAATTGATTCAATTTCAAATCATGATACAAATAACCTTGAATCTTTCTATTCAACATCCAAATTCACAACTGATATTATTTACGTAAACTTTTTTAAAATTGAATCATTTTATATTTCAAGAATTATATCAAAAAGTTACTACGAAAAGCCCTTTAGTGTAGTGGCCAAGCATCGCGGGCCTTGACCCCGCTGACCAAGGTTCGAATCCTTGAAGGGCTATGACTCTTAACTTTTTGAAATTCGATTCTTATTAAATATAACAGGAGAAAAAAATAAAAAATGCCAGGTTCCCACGGTAGTTTAACCAAAGCCGGAAAAGTAAGACAGTTGACTCCAAAAGTTCCAAGAACTGGAGTAAATTCACGATCAAAAAAAATCCCAAGAATTAGAAATCAAATATTATATGAAAAACGTGTTGAGCGCAAGAAATATGCAGGTCAGGCTAACTCTATCAATGCACAAAAACACAACAGAAGAGTTCAACAACGACGATAATAAAGGAATTCTAACACATTTTTTATATTAAAATCTATGGAAATATGATATTTATATTTAAAAAAAGATTTTTTCTTATTATCTGATTTTTAATTTCTTAGATAGATCTTATTTAGATTTTTCATTAGGTTGATTGATCTTTTAATCGAAATGCAAATTTTAAGGAAAATTTGAAGTTCTTCCTTATTAATCCCCTTGATGAAAGAATATTTCTTAATTTCTGTCGAAAACTGCCGATTTTTCAACCATAAACGAAGTTGTGGAATCCCACCGATAGAGAAAGCCCACATTTCAGGAGCAATATTATCAATCCAGAAAATTTCGCTTGAATTAACCGTTTCTATTTTTCTGGTTCTCTTACTTTGTTTATTTTTGCTTTTTGTTTTATTAAAATAAATCCTTCCTTGGTCAGGATCATAAGAAAAATTGCGGATTTCGTAGGCTTTACAGTTTTTGTTTGAAATAGTAGGCCAATCATTAAGGTCTTTTGAAGAAATCGAAGAAGAAGAAGAAGAAGAAGAAAAAGGAGAAGAAGATGATGATGATGAAAAAGAAAGAGTATGATATTTACATAATTCTCTTCCAATATTAGTAATTTTTTTCGTCTGTTTTATTGAAAAAATAAATGGGATATGAGGGAAATCTTTCTTTAGGAACATTCTATACTGTTTTTGAAATTCAGGAGTCCATAAAACACCATAGATATAGTAGAATAGATCTTCTTCATCCAAATTGAAACGATTTTTCCAATCATCCAAAAAATCGCAATTAAAATTATATTCATCAGCATTAAGAGGTCGTTCCCAATCATTTTTTTGCTTGAGATTACAATTGATTTTTAGGGGAAAAAGATAATCACCAATTCCCGAACCGCCTTCAATAAAATGAGATTCAGCAATAGAATTTGTAATAAAAACGCTATTTTCTCCCGATGCCTTTCGTGATACACGAGATACTCCTATAGCTACATTATTTTGATGTGGAAGCAAGAATTGCATTAACCGATAACTACTGGATCCTTTAGTAATCAAATGTTCATCATACGAGACCCACCATTTATCAAATCCACGCCATTGCCATTGAATAATGTTATCAATTGCTTTTTTCGCTGAACCTTTCAGTCCAAATTCAATTTTCCAATCCCTTGCATCATGATAGGAAACACCTTTATATTTAACCCAGTTTTGATTCTTTTCATCTTTGAATTCTAATTTAGAATAGGTTCCATCATAAAATTTATTTATAATCTCCTTTAGGCGCGTGATATTTGGATGAGTAATGAGAGTATCATGCAAGCTTTGGACACCGATAATGTTTCTTTTAAAAATGTTGGGCATGTAGGGAAATTTATTATATTTACGCTCAAGTTCAATTTCTTCTTGAGATATAGGAATAAATTCGTGATCTATACGCTTTGGAACGCTTTCAAACGGAATATTTTTAAAATTTTGGGAAATAAATTTGAATTTCTTTGCTTTTGAGCCGATACACTCACTATAGAAAATTTTGCAATCTTTTTCATTTGTTAGAGTTATTTTTTTATTTATTTTATTTTTTTTATTTTTAATTTTAAGAGCAAAGAAAAGGCATATCCCCGTTTGTATATTAAATACATTTTCATCAGTTATATTTGGCCGTTTCTTCTTGGGATCACCATGAAGATTAATTATCCAAATTTCATCGAATGCTTTTTTCAGGGATACGCGCATTCCACGAAAAATATCTCCATTCAAGAAATAATTATTTACAACATAGGCAAGAATTCCGGTGTTATCTTGATCCCCAAGTTTCCATTGAGCCAATCGAATGAATTTTATGTAGTCATCCTGAATTCCCTTAAGACCTAATATTTTTTTCTTTCCTTCCCGGTTAAGTTCCTTTTTATAATCGTTGATTAAATCTTGAATCCAAGGTGATTTCACTTGGCTACTTACAGCATATGGGGGATTTCCGAATATAATTAGCTTATTATTTGAGTTTAAGGGCAATTTTGATATCTTATTATCTTCATTTTGGTGTTCTTTGATGGAAGTCTCACAATATAGATTGGTCATTAATTTTTTTGAAGATTTTTGATGGATTAAAGATTTAATTTTCTTTTCCCAAATGATTTTGGCTGAATCATAAATTTTTGGATTGATTTCAAAAGCATGAAGTTTTTTCATCAAAACATTTGATAACCATCTATTAAATTCTTCATATGTAGTTCTTTTTTTTGCAAAATCGGCCAAATTAATGGGAAAAATCATAAGTCCGGCAGCGGGTTCAATGAATTCTAAATCATCTCCAATTATACCTAAAGAATTCTTGAATTTGTTTAGTAGAAAAAAATCTATTCCGTTTAGAAGACAATTTACTAATTCTATTGGGGTAAAATACGCCACAGATCCAGAATAATTACGGGATAATGATGAAGTTGAGGGAAATTTGTTGATATTTTGGTTCTTATGATTCTTATTATTCTCCACTGTTATTTAATTCTCGATGAAATGTTTAAAAATCTTTTTCAATTAACGGACTTTTAGTAAATTACACTAATTAATGGTTTATCAAAAATTAGCCAGCAAAAAAATCGAAATTAAAGCGGGAGGAATAATAAAATGGTCGCTAGAGCAAGAAATTCAAAGAACGTATTAAAAATATGCATTTTAGGTGAAGGAGGGGTCGGAAAAACAACTCTTACTAAGAGGATAATTACAGGCTCCTTCGATTCTACTACTAAAATGACAATTGGTGTTGATTTTCACCTTTTAAAAACCTCTATTTTCGATCCCCTTGCCAGTGAATATGCCGATGACGTTCCACAGATTCCGATTCAAGCACAAATCTGGGATTTTGCAGGAGAAGAAAGATTTCGATTCATGCTCGCTAGATATTGCAAAGGAGCCGTTGGTGGTTTACTTTTATATGATATTACCCGTTTTTCGACAACAAACTATATTGATGAGTGGTTTTCAATCTGGAAGGATAATGCCCCCAAAGGCTCGCCGTTATTGCTAGTGGCGACGAAATCTGATCTAATAGCTTCTGAACGCGAAGAGAAAGCTATGGAAACAATAATTGAACTTGCAGAACGGTTAGATATTCCTAATTTTTACATAATCAGCTCTTTAGATGGAAAGAATATTCACGTTTTAACAAACGATTTACTTATTTCAGCCTTTAAATTCAACCATAATTATTTGAAAGAGCAAGGATTTTAAAATAACCAATTTTAATCCCATATTTATTCTAATGAATGTTATAATGAGACATGATGCTCGCCTAGTATATAAAGATATTATCCTTGTTTAAATTATACACGGACTATTTGGACTCAAGAACTCAGAGGCTAGGATATTTTATCCAAGAAGAAATGCTTTCTTTCTATTCCTTTTTCAATATATTTCAATCTTAAATATAAATTAAAAATTATATAGATCTTAAACAGAATGATAAATACACTGAATTTTTATAAAGATAAGTGAAATTTTATGGCAACACTCGATGAAAATTATATAATTGAACAATTCACACTAACTGACAATGATTTTGAAACACTCGCAGAATTGATAACTAATGCTTTATTGCATGATGAAGCCGCCGAAAAGGATGGCGGAACAATTCTCTTTGATACTGAAACATTTAGAAGGATGTTCGGATCTCCATTTATGCCTAAAGACTTATTTGTTCGAGTAATATACAAACCAACTAATACAGTTGTTGGATTTATTGGATGCATCCCTAGACCCGTAAAAATTGGAGATAAAATATATAAATTCGTTGTTCCTTCATTTGCAGCTGTTCATTGGGAACATCAAAGAAAAGGACTTTCTATAAAAATGGGTCTTGAATTACGCAGATTTCTTGTTGAAAAAGGTTATGAAGCGGGATTTGCGTTATTCGAACCAGAACAGAAAGGAAAGGATTTAGGTCATTCTGTGATTCGACATTCTGATGATATTTACCCTATGCAACGTATTATGACTATTCGCAAATTTTTAATTCGAATTTTTGATGTGAAAAAGGTTGCATCTGTTATAAAATTAAAATGGTATGAACAAGCGGGAATAAAGTTATTTGAAAAAATTCAAAAGGTTAACAACCCAAACATTCGTAAATTTAAGCCGACCGACGCTGAACGACTATTTGAATTACTTGACGATCATATTCAAAGAAACCAGATGTCTATTATGAGAGATCGCGATGATTTTATGTGGTACCTTCAACAACCAGGGGTTAATTGTGTGGTTCATGAAAATAATAATGGTAGGGTGGATGGATTTATTGTTGCATGGAAATTTAAATTTGCAGGATATGGAAAAACCATTCCATTTGGGTGGTTGGATTTAGTTCATATATATCGGCTTTCTATCAAAGACGCAACTGATTTATGTAAATACATGGCCCTAACATCACATCAATTAGGTTGGTATGGATTGCAATCACCATATATTCCTTATTTTGACTCTAAACCATTTAAGAAGAGTAAATTTTTATTTTTCCCAAAAATATTGACAGTAGATGTTTTTAGAAGAAGCGATATCCCATTCCCTGAAAAAATTGACTCCTTTTATTTTGATTGGCGCTAAACTTTTACATTTCGTTCGTTCCTTTTTTTTTTCTGTGGAAACCCTTAAAAAAAAAACTTATCTAAGAAAATTTACCAAAAACAAAAACAAACCTTTTTTTATATAGAACTATAAATATTTAGATTAAAGGATTAAAATGTTTGAGAAATCACAAAATAAATTGCAAACAAAAATTAAAAAGATGAAATGTAAAAAAATTATACCCATTCTGTTAATTTTTGGATATATATGCTTGTCTATACACCCAATAATTACTATTTATGGAACAAATTTAGCTAATTTTGATCAAAATAGCATTACAATAGAAAATACTAAATTAGATGTTATTCCAACCACAAGTAGTATTAATTGGGAGACTATTAATTTAACACCTAGCTATTCGAGTTATTTTGGAGGTTCAGATTCCGATGAGATCAGAAATATTCTCATTGATAGTAGTGGTTATATCTATATAATTGGAAATACACTGAGTACTAATTTTCCCACCACGTCCGGGACTTTTGATGAAACTTTTAATGGAGGAGAAGATGTCTTTGTAATGAAAATTACTCCTGATTATTCTTCCGTTGTATATTCTACCTTAATCGGAGGTTCCGATCGTGATTTGGTTTGTGATTCTTATTTAAATGATGATGGTAACATAATAATTGCAGGAGTTACTTATTCTGATGATTTTCCAACAACATCGGGAGCATTCGATGAAGATTTTCTTTCTAATGATTGTGATTACTTCTTCGCCAAAGTCAATCCTACAGGTACCGCTTTAGAATTTGCCACTTATGTGGGAAGTACTCAAGGAGATTACTTTTTAGGATTTGACGTAGATTCTAATGGTGATATTTATTTTGTAGGTAACACTTGGTCATCCAACTTCCCGATTACTTCTAATGCATATGATTCCACATTTACAGGTTCAGTTGAGGCGGTTTTAGGAAAATTGGATAGTACTGGTTCCACCTTATTGTATTCCACTTTTATTGGGGGTTCTTCTATAGAAACGATTAGAGATATCTATGTAGAATCTGTAAATAATACTTATTTGGTGGGTACTACAACTTCAAGTAATTTTCCAACGACCTCAGGAGCGTATCAAGAAACTTATGGTAGTAATGGAGAAGGATTTATCATGAATTTTAATATTTCTACCTCGACGGTTGGTTTTTCGAGCTACTTTGGTGGAAATAGTGTAGATGTGCTTTATGGAAAAATTGCACTTAATTCTAAAGGAAACATCGTGATAGCTGGAACTTCTGAATCAACTGATCTTCCTGTTTCAAGTAATGCACTTCAAACATCGGCTGGAGGAGATAGGGATTTATTCGTTGCAGTTTTTGATTCTACCGCTAGTACATTATTAAATTGTACTTATTTAGGTGGAAATGGGGATGAGAATCTTTATGGGCTGGAATTAACGAATCAAGATGAAGTTATTCTCACAGGCGCTACCTTATCAACTAATCTACTTGTATCCTCAAAATGTATGTCTGGTACTTTGAAAGGTACTCAAGATGGGTACGTTTACATCATAAACTCCGAGTTAGATACATTATATTATGGTTCCTATATTGGAGGGAAAGAAGCAGATCTCACTTATTCTTCTTTAGTCTATGAAGATGCAATATTTCTTGGGAATTCCATTTCAAGGGGATTTCCAAGTTTTGTTGGTGGAATTGATGACACCTTTAATGGAGGAACAGCAGATGGTTTATTGATTAAATTGGAACATGGAGTTCTTCCAATAAACGAGGTAAATATCCCTGGGTTTCCTATTGAAACTTTAATAATATTTATTGGATTAATCTTAATTGGGTTAAACCAAAGGACTAAAAAGAATCAGAAAAATCACGATCTTCTGCATCAAAGTTAAGATAGACAACTGACTGAGAATTACTCGGTCTTTTTTTCACTTTAGGCTCTAAATTGATATTTTACAATTTATTTAAAGAAATAACCTTCACTACAGATACAAGCACCTTTCTTTTACCGGATTTTATGGGATTATTGATATAGAAGCAGATTAACGGGATAATCTGATGGTATTGGTGTAGTTGTTGGGGGAGTGTGGGTTAAGTGGGCTAGTATTATTGAGAAAATCTCACCATCCCTGAGTGAAAATGATGGCTCTCAAACAATATTTCTTAGTATTGTTAAAATATCATGAAAATATAATGAGAAAATAATCAGAACGGGTTCATTCAACGAAATTTAACAAAATAACCGATAATCAACCCGTCAGATTATGATCAATATGATATAATTATTGTCTAAGTGGATAATGTATGTATCATTTCAAATTTTGGTGATAAGTGGTTTTTGAGAAACTTTAAAAGGCTAAAACATAGTGATTATATTTCACTATAACATAAAGTCGTAAAATCTTTGGTAATAAGTGGTTTTTGTAAAAAGTCGTTAATGCTTTACGTAATAGTTAGTTTGATAAAAATAACATTGGTCATAAATATAAAATACTTTTTTTTCTCTCGTAAATTTTTCAAATTTTTTTAAGGGAAAAAAGTAATATTTTAAATTATGAAAAAAAAAAAAAGTGAGCGAATTTTAAGTCAAGAAGAAAAGGAAAGAACTAAACGCCAAAAATTAATTCAAGGCTGGGATCAAGAAGTTATTAAAAACAGCACAGTATTCATTGCAGGAATTGGAGCATTAGGCTGCGAAGTTGGGAAGGATTTAGCATTATCGGGTATTGGTAAGTTAATTTTATGTGACATGGATCGAATTGAAACAAGCAATCTTTCCCGACAAATGTTATTTTATAAAGGAGATGAAGGCCGTTTTAAAGCGGATGTAGGTGCTGAACGCCTTAAACTCATGAATCCTTTTATGGATATCGAAGTTTTTACCATTCCCTTGCAGCAAATTCCAATGGATAAATATAAGGAATGCCAAATTGTAATCGCTGCTTTGGATAATGTGCAAGCTCGAATGGATTTGAATAAATTCTGCCTTAAACTTGGAATTCCGTTAATTGAGGCAGGAACAGTTGGTTTTGACGGGCATGTTCAGGTAATCATTCCAGAAAACACTAAGGATATATCGGGAAAACCTCTTTCATTCGGAAATAAAGATAAAATTATTGAAGACCTCTTTAATGAATATGTATGGGATCTGGATAAAAATAATGAAGAATTTAGAGAATATTTTCAAGCTCAAAGAGAAATAGAAATACTTGAACAACAAATCGAAAATATTAAGACAAAAAATATTGATCCGGTTCTTGAAAAACTCAAGATCGGTGCTAAAAATGAAGTAGAAAATAATTATGTAAAATACGAAAAATACCTTCAAAGCACACCGTGTTATAGATGTGTTGTTCCAATACCACCGCCACTCCAAAATCAAGTTGCTGCTTGTACACTGAAAGGTGTTCCCAGAACCAGAGAGCACTGCGCTATTCGTGGAGAAGTTATGTATATTAAAAAACATGATAGACAACCAGATTATGATAATATTGAAGAAATGAAAGAAACTTTGGAATATGCTAAGAAGGAATTAGAAGAACTAAGAGCTCGAGTGCTAGATGAAAATATTCCTCCTGAAATGAAAGGAAAAATTGAAGAAAGTGAACTAATAAAACTAAAAGAGAACATTTTTGAAACTTTTGGAGGAGATTTCGCATTAGAAGATATGGAAAATATATTAGGAAACAAAATTCCAGCAATTCAAAGCGTTAGTTCAATTATTGCTTCAATCCAATCCCAAGAAGCAACAAAATTATTATTCTTACTAGCGGGAACATCCGTTGGTCCAATTATGGATCCATCTTATGTAAATTACAGCGGTATATATGGATTATTTGAACAAGTTCCAATTTCTCGAAATGAAGAATGCGTGGGTTGTGGTTCCAAGCAAGGACAAGAGAATATCACAGTTGTTGTGCCTAATGATGCAACTGTGGGGGAACTTTTCAAAGCCATTAGAGAAATCAATAGTAAAATAAATGATGTTGACTGGATTATAACAAATCCGCTAACGAAACAATTCATATTTAACCCTTTGTTCGAAAGGGGCAGGACACAAAATCGAAAACTGTCAGAATTCAAGCTTAAAAATCTTGATGAAGTAGTTTTAACAACTTTTAAAAAAGATCAACAAGATTCTGAAATAAAACAGTTCAATATTATTATCCATATGATTTGAGATTATTTTTTCTTTGTTGTTCTTATTTTTCTTCTAATATGTTTTTTAAGTAACAAACTGCGTTTTGCGTTAACGAATTCATATTTATTAGTAACTCTTCTTCATTTTGAAAATCAATAACTTTGATCACTTCTTCCATATGAGAAGATCCAGGAATTAGATTTTTTAACTGGTTTGGGTATTTTTGAAAGAAATCACGATTGATATAATCATTTTCTTTGTCAGGATTAAGCGCAAAATATACCATATCCAATTCAACAAGATTGTTAAAAAAGTGGGAACCTAAACTGATATCAGGAACAAGACCCTCATGCATTTCGGCAATTTCTCCAATTACATTTACATTACTAATCTCAGAGAATGTTGTAGGAATTCCTAAGCTAGGAGAGCTCGTCCCCCATCTTCCAGGACCCATAAGTAGAATTTTTTTCTTGGTTGAGGATTCATGATGATTGATTTGACCCACTAAACGCGCTACAGCATGTCGATCTCGGATACTTAAACAGCCATATACAGAGGGAACAACATATATCATACGTGCTATGAATGTAGCTACGGATGTACCAATAACTGGCCCATTTGTTTTAAACACTATCAGATCTTGTTTAATTTTTCCAGGATCTTCAACATCTTGAATTTCATATTTTATCTGCCAAGGTCTGCATTGAAGAAGATTAATTGTATAATCACCTTCAAAAAAATTCACAGCATATTCGATATCAACCGGAATTTGATACGCTTTTTGTAAAGTTTCTAACATCTTACTCATATCCTCCGCGAAAGTGGTATTATTTAAGAGAGTATCAAAAGTAAGAATCCAAGTGGGGATGACCTCTCGATTATGATCCATCATCCGTTGTTCAACTTCCTCATCTCTACTGGCATACAATTCTAATGGAAAATCTTCGATTTTTTCAACCACATTCTTAAACTGATGTGTTACAAATTTGTTTTCTTTAAGATCAAGAACATCCACATATTTTTGTGAAAATTTACGAATATCATCGGTACTATGTTCAGTTCGTAATCTAATAGATTTTAAAGCAACCAATCTAGTAAAATCACTATCCGTACGATCAACTGCTCGGGTTCCTAGCCCAAATACTAAGCGTAAGAAGCCAGCTTTGGGATCAATATGTTCGTCCCATACATAAGGATTAAATGAAAACCCAGTTCCTGCTGCTTGTGGGAAGAAATTATCTCTGTAAATACTACCAGACACTCTTTGAACTAAAAGTGCCATTTGTTCATCAGATTCAAGTAAACCTCGGCTTTTTCTATAAGTGAGTGCATCTATACCGACTGTACTCGCGTAAACTTTTTGTACTGCTTTAATAAATTTTTGGAGTCTTTCCTTAGGAGTGCCTTGATTTGCTAGGAATACGCTCTCATACTTCCCTGAGAAAGAATTTCCATATGCATCTTCTTGCAAACTACTGGACCTTACAATAATCGGTGATTGTCCATAGTAATCCAACATTTTTTTAAATTGGGTAATAATATAATCTGGAAATGTGCCCGACAGAATTTTTTCCCGTGTTTGTTCAATACCCTCCATGAAAGTAGAAGAATCTGTGACTTTTCGACGTAACCACCAACAGTTATTTTTAACTAAATAAGTATAATATACTTCTGCACCCACATAGAAAGAGTCTTGGACTTCAAGGCGTTTATCCCAATATGGGTCTGATTTGCGTAAAATTGCTTGGGCTAGTAACATTCCAACAGATTTTCCACCAATCATCCCAGACCCAATCATCCTTTGACCGATTTCTAGAATATCTGTAAGATCAAAATATTTAATCGCTAAAATGAATAGTAAATCGTCTCGCACAACTGCCATCTTAATCAGATGGTTTTTTAAATTCTCCCCTCTTATTGGCGATATTTCACCTAAAAGAATTCCTTCGACAGTTTCCTTAGCTGAATCAAATGTTAAATTCCATACATCATGTTTTTTCTTACCAATATTTATCCAATGCTGCATTGATGAAAGAGTACTGGCAATTCGTGCACTATTTTTAACAGTGACAAATTCATCGACACCATCTACCGATTCCCACTTAAATAACATATATAAAGTTGGTGAATAACGTTCAAATACCTTCAAAGGATGAACATAGAGAAAGTCTTCATTTCGATAAATATCTAACACCACTTGAGCAGTATCTTGAATATCTTTAATCACTTTTCTATCATGTTTATGGCGATTTAAAGCAAAATAGGCAACTGTGTCAAATTTATAAAGATATGGGCACGTAAGCATAAAAAAGTTCCCAAGCATAACATCACTATACCAGTCAGCAATAAGGTCAGACAAACAATCAAATACATAACAAGCGCCAATTCCAAAATTCTCAATAGTTTTGATAATTTGGGAAAGAAATTTCTCAAAACCTTTTTCAGGCCTTAATTCAATTATGGTTGCGTGAACATCATTTGGAATTAAAAATTCATGCTGAGCGAAACGAAAATAAATAAGCGGTTTATCCTCCTTATTAAGATTTCGGGCAAATTTATGAACAAAGGGAATATAATCCTCAAGCTCATCAATTTGAAGCACTACATTATCGCCCGGCAAAATTCCTTGTAGAACATCATCTAAATTTTTCATTCCAGAACTAAATTCTAAAGTAGGTTTTGACATATACGAGTTTATTTTTATTTCGTGGTTTAAAAAATTTCCATTTTCATTTCCATTTCTCTATTTTTCTATTTTTATTTTTTGGGTTTTGGTAGAAATCGTATCGCATTTTGATCCAAAAACTACTTTTTTTCACATTTTTCTCATGCAAATCCCCACACGATCCGAAATATTTTAGTATGAATCGAAATTTTTGGAGATATCACTATTCGAATTAAATATGAAAAATCTGGAAATTTTGAAATTTTTGAAATTCGTATTTCATTCGAATTGGTAATGTGAAAATATTATGACCGATTACGTTGAACGTGTTTATCATTCTGTGGTTAAGAAAAATCGTGGTGAATTAGAGTTTCACCAAGCCGTTAAAGAAGTTCTCGAAAGTCTTAAACCAGTATTTGAGAAAAGTGGAACTTATGAAAAACAAAAGGTATTGGAGCGTTTAGTTGAACCAGAAAGACAAATTATCTTTCGTGTTCCCTGGGTTGACGATAGTGGAGACATACAAGTTAACCGCGGGTTCCGAGTTCAATTTAATTCTGCAATTGGACCCTATAAGGGAGGTCTCCGATTTCATCCAAGTGTATATATCGGAATTGTTAAATTCCTTGGATTTGAACAAATTTTCAAAAATTCACTCACCGGTCTTCCAATGGGTGGTGGAAAAGGTGGTTCTGACTTTGATCCAAAAGGAAAGAGCGATTTTGAAGTAATGAGATTCTGCCAAAGCTTCATGACTGAATTATACCGACATATTGGCGCCCGAGTAGACGTTCCAGCCGGAGATATCGGTGTTGGTGGCCGTGAAATTGGATACCTATATGGACAATATAAGAAAATTACCCAGAGTTTCGAAGGTGTTCTCACAGGTAAAGGCATTGAATATGGTGGTTCTTTAGTTAGACCAGAAGCTACTGGATACGGAGCTACATATTTTGCTGAAGAAATATTGAAAGTTAAAAATGATTCATTCAAAGACAAAATCGTTGCGATCTCTGGTTCTGGTAATGTAGCCCAGTATGCAACTCAAAAAGTTACCGAATTGGGTGGAAAAGTTGTTACTCTTTCTGATTCAAGCGGTTATATCTACGATCCTGACGGTATTAAAGGAGAAAAATACGAATTCTTCTTAGATCTCAAGCAAGTCCAACGTGGAAGAATTAAAGAATACGCAGATAAATTTGGTTGTGATTACTTCGCAAACAAGCGCCCATGGGAACATAAAGTTGACATCGCAATGCCATGTGCCACACAAAATGAAATAGATGCATCAGATGCTCAAAAATTGATTGATAATGGCGTTATTGTAGTTACCGAAGGTGCCAACATGCCTACAACTTTAGAAGCAACAAATCTATTCATTAATGCAGGAGTAGCATTTGCACCAGGAAAAGCAGCAAACGCAGGCGGCGTCAGCACATCTGGACTTGAAATGGCTCAGAATAACCAAATTATTTCATGGACTCGTGAAGAAGTCGATTCCCGATTGCACAATATCATGATTGGAATTCACAATACGGCATATCAAGCCTCCAAACAATACGGTAAACCGGGAAATTACGTTTTAGGTGCCAACATCGCTGGATTCTTGAAAGTAGCAAAAGCAATGATTGCACAAGGTCACTGGTAAAAAATTTATTTGAATTAAAACAATTTTACTGTCTATTTTTTCTACTTTTTTTACATCCCTTTCTTTAAAATCTGCTTCCCAGACAAGACGCTCCATCTCTTCTTGGGATAATGATTCTAAATCTTTAATATATTGTAATACGAGATCTAATGGTGATTTTCGCTAATATTCGAAAAGATCATCAAATTTTGCTTTTTTGAAATACAAATTGATAGAATAAACTAAATTACTGCCTATTTTCCCAATCATTCGGTTTTTTATTCAATTGCATAACTGCTACGATAATAATCAAATCCTCCTCCATAGTATAAATATTTCCGTAGGGAAATCGATTTAATATACATCTTCTACATGTTATTGTGATTTTTTTTTTGTTCAATCGAAAGGAAATTTTAGAATACACAGAATACTCGAGTAAAATTCTTCTAAAAAATCCAAACCTAATGATGGACTAATATTTTTGTAATAATCAAGTGAATCTTCAAGTTCTTTTATCGCTAACGGGTGAAATTTATATTTCATTTTGTCAACCTTTCACGGATTGCTGCAATTACTTCTTCACCATCTACTGGTGAAACTTTACCTGAATGAATTGCTTTAACTCGATTATTAACCTCGTCTACCCATAATTTGTCAATCTCTTCATCAATTGGCACATTTAGACTTTCAATTAATTTTTCAATTAATTTTCCTCTAATATCTGCTGGAAGAGTGAGGATTTCATTTAGTAATTTCTTATTGATTGTAGACATAAACAAGCCCGTATACAAATATTCGCGTTTTATAAATTAATATTTTTAGATTATTATCTTAGAAATAGTTTTTTCAAATTCTCTTCATACTCAATATTCTCAATCCATAATTATATATTCACAGAAAGATGTATTTTGATTCTGAAAGAAAAAGTATAAGTGTTTAAAAAATGCCATTAGACATTCAATATTCGGAAAAAGCGGAAATTTTGGATTTGACTCCCTACCCAAAAGAAATGATAAATGAAGAATTCGCAATTTTTGGTTACAAGGAAATCACCGGAAATAACATGCGCATTTATGAACGGGATGAACATGGGATAATGTTGCTGAATCAGACCAAATACGATGTGATCAATATAGAATTATCCATATTCGGGGAGCGAAAAACATTTTGGGAAGCTCAAATCAGAAAGGGAATTATTGAAATTTGCCCCGATAATGAGAGAATTTACCACTACTCGATAAAAGCAAGCAATCCAGACCTTTCCATGAGTCTCACAATTTGTGACCGGTTATCTCGGGTAGATCTGGCTTTTCATGAATCGACTACATCCAGAAATAGATTCAGATATAACTTTACCGGAATCGACGAAAAAGGCTATTTAGATTTCGATCCACATTTCACTTCCATCCTATCTAAAATCCCGATTGCTAAGAATCTCTACAAGATAAAATCAATCCAAGCCCAAAGAAGGGAAGTATATGACATTCAACTCATCAATCAGAAGAGAAATGAAATAATTAGTCACGGACGACATACAAGAAAACTCTTTGATCAGATGCATAAAGGAGAATTTAGTGATGGATTAAAGAAACTAGTACAAATGGCAGAACAAAAAAGCAAAGAACGAAGACATTTGAGTGATGAAAGTGAAGCATATCTGGAAAGCGGGTTACAAAAATATGTTGATGGAGATATCGAAGGTGCTGAGAGTGATTTTCATCAAACATTGAAGTTTAACCCAGAAATGTACCATGCAAAAGATTTTATGGGGTTGATTGCCATGAATCTCA
>JAUWMK010000212.1 GCA_030613185.1 Promethearchaeum sp. | reverse complement strand
TAATTTCTTGAGTCACTAAGTTATTTGAATTTTATATTTTTTTGCGTTTGTTTTTACTGTCAAAAATCGACAGAATTACATTTTATTTACTTAGTCTTGTCAGAAAATTCTGGTCGACTGTTTCTTTTCATAATCCATTAAGAAAAACTGAAATTGAATTTAAATGGAAATTTTCTGTAGTGCCTAACTAAATTAAAACTTTTAAATCATCGATTGAAGAATACATAGTTCAATCTAAAAATGTATAACAATATTTTTAAGATTGTAGTGCCTATAATAAAATAATGCCATTTTTAGTTCGAAAATTATTGAAAGGAAGAACTTATCTTTATCTCCGTCACAACCATCGTGTAAATGGAAAAGTCAAAACTGCATGGCAGATTTATCTAGGTCCAGAAGAAGAATTTCATTTGCATAGTAAAATCGCTAAGCGGGAAATTAAGACAGAAACTATTGAATTTGGATTGATAGCTGCTTTATTTCAGGTTGCAAAAAGAATAAAATTAATTGAAGTGATAGATGCTGTGTCACCTAAAAGGAATCAAGGTTTAAGTGTTGGAGAACATCTTGTGATTGCAGCATTAAATCGTTGCGTTCAACCAACCACAAAATCACAATTACAATCTTGGATAGATAAAACAATTATTAGGAAATTATTTCCGAATATTACAGAAAATCTTGATTCTCGGGCTTATTGGAACCATTTCCGTTATTTAAACGATGAAAAAATTGAAAAAATTGAAAAAGAACTAATTAAGAATATTCAATCTGAATTTAACATCGATATGTCACAACTTTCATTTGATCCAACTAATTTCTACTCATATATTAACCCTAAAAAAGAAAATCAAACAATTCCTAAGCACGGACATTCAAAAGAAGGACGAAAGACTCTAAATATTATAAATCTCTCTCTTTTCTGTACTTTAGATGGGGGAATCCCACTATTTCATTTGCTTTATCCCGGAAATATTCAAGATGCAGTTCATTTTAAAGAACAAGCTCTTCCTGCACTAAAACGCAAGCTCTCTAGTCTCAATCTATCCTCTTCAGAAATCACTTTAATATTTGATAAAGGTAACCTCTCAAATGAGGCATTTGAGCAAATAGATGAGCAAAGATTCAGATATATTTGCAGTGATAGACCTTCAACTCATAAAAAGCATCTTTCATTAGATCCAGATCAATTTCAGATGTCGATATTGCCTAACGGAAAGGAAATTGGAACATCTATAATATCTGGAAAAAAGTATGGGAAAAATCGTCATTTTATTGCCGTATATAGTCCAAAAAAAGCAGAATGGCAATTTAAGAATTTTTTAAAGAAAGTTGAACGAAAGAAGCAAGAAATTAAAGATTACTTCCAGACACGGTTGAATTTTGCACCAAATGAGTCAAAACAAGGAAAAAGTGGCATGTGGCGGATTAAAACAAATGTAGACAAAAAAATTCTTTCGATGATCGGTAGCAAAAAGTTCCAGAATGTATTAAAATACTCCATTTCAGGACCAGATTCCATCAGTAAAGAAGAGGGTGGAACATTTAAGTTGTATCTATCCATTGATCCTCTGACACTAGCTGAAACTAAGAATACCATGGGAAAATCGTTTTTAATGAGCAATGTGGAAGAATTTGCACCTGAAAAGATTGTATGGGTATATCGTCAACAATACTTAGTTGAGCAAGCCTTTAAATGGTTAAAGAATTCAGATTTTCTCCAAATTCGACCAATGTATCACTCAGTTGATTCAAGTATACGGGGACATGTATTCGTATGTTATTTAGGATTAGTTCTGTTAAGTCTATTGGTACGAAATCTCATAGATCTTGGTGTTCCAAGTAGTATCTACGAAGCAATTGCGACTTTAAATGAAATCCGAATAACACGCATTATTTTAACCGGAAAAAGAAATCCGATTGAAAATCTTAATCAATTAAGTCCAAAAGCAGATCTATTATATTCCAAATTGAAGTTGAATCAATTTTTCTAATAATGACTATTTTTCTTTTTAAATGTAGTTCCTAATCTTAAATTCTCCTGATTTCTTTAAATAATGTCGGTGTAATTTAGAAGAAAATTCTAAAAAGAAAAATAACTTAGTGACTCAAGAATTTGCTTAATATGATTTAGTCATATTAATTAAACTTATTAAAGAAAAAATAATGAAATAGTATTATCTATTTATATATATTTTTATTATAATACATCAAAGAGAATGAAAAATGTCTGTTTTTAACATTACATTATCTAAGCCAACTTTAGAAGGAATAATTATGGTTGAACAAAACGGAACTTCTGCTATAGCAATGGAGATGTTAATATGAGTAATGAATTCGAATTAAACAAAGAAATCGATGATTATATAGACATAAGGTTAAAAAAGTTTCAAAACCAGTTTGGAGAAGAACCATATGTGTTGATTCATGTGATTCCTAAGAAAAACTTCTTCGACCACTTTTCTTTAAGCGTTTTGGACATTCAATCGATATTTCAGAACGGAATCCCAAACTCCCTTGGGATTTCGGTGGAATCAAAATTGTATACCTATTCATTATATCGAAACGGTACTTTCGAGATGTGTATAAAAAGAGTATCTGCCGTTGTTAATTCAAATGGAAAAGAAAAGAAAAAATTCTTTCCAATTCCCTTTATCGAAATTTTGAATCAGAGCAAGATATTTATTAAATTAACTGATTTATACAAAAAACACCAAATTAATCCTCCATACTATGTTTCGTTTATCTTCAATAACGTGAAAGATTATATCTTTTTCTATGACAGTTATCTTTTTCAAGAAAATAAATGCTCAGACCACACTATAAAAGTGCCGAAATTCGAAGTGAACGAACTCCCCCTTGAAAATATAATTGATAGCCAGCTAAAACCGATTATGGATATAATTGCTAATGCTTTTGGTTATGTGCAATGGGATTTTAAGAAATAAAACAATCAATTAAAACAAAAAAAAGAATTGTATAAGGTCAAAAATATGTATACCTCGAATGTTTCGTATAAAATTGGTGATTTGATTAATGAAGGAAATAATATTTTGTATCAATTAAATCAAATTAATAGCGAAATCGATAATACAAAATTTTATACAAGTTTAATATCTACTATGGCTCCACACGGTTCAAAAGGATCAATCAAGAATATTGGAAAGTTTTTAGAGAGATTAAATCAAAAACCTGAATTATTAGGTAAAATGAATAATTTATTTTTCAAAATTGATAATTTTTGCAATACTCATTCATTAATTCAGAAAAATCTTACCATCGAGGGCAATTCACAAAAAATTTTTTCCAAATTTAATCAATCTAAGAATCTAAAGGATCCCAGATTAAAAGTAGAAAGGACGATACAAAAGCTAGAAGAACTGAGAAATATCAGCATAATACCTAATTCAGAGATTGCATCATATCTTATATCAATAAATCCCAATATAGGAATGGATATTAAGGAAAAGAAAACTCAGAAAAAACTATTAAAAAAGAAGAAAACAGTAAAGAAAACAGTAAAGAAAACAGCAAAGAAAACATCATCAAAAAAAACTATGAATACATCCATCAAAGCCTTTATTTGTTATTCTTGGGACAGTGAACGACATAAAAAGTGGGTTCTTGATTTGGCTATAAGATTAAGAGGTGATAGAATTGATGTAATTTTAGACCAATGGGATTTAAAAGGGGGAGAAGATAAATTTTTGTTCATGGAAAAAAGTATTAGCAATTCCGATTTTGTTTTATTAATTTGTACCCCGATATATGGCAAAAAGGCAAATGATAGAAAGGGTGGTGCAGGTTATGAATATCAAATAATTTCAACAGAAATGTTTAATAAATTCAAATCAAAAATAAAATTTATATGTATATTACGTAGTGGAATATATGAAAACTCAGTTCCGAAATATTTTCAATCAAAAATTTATTATGATTTCTCAAATATGGAAAAGATTGAGAAAGATTACAAACGGTTAATAAGACAATTATACGACAAACCTCAACATCAAAAACCTAAACTTGGAGCAAAACCAAAATTTTAAACTCAATTAAAAAAATAAGCAAAAAAAGTGATTAAAATGTCAAAAATCAAAATTCCTGAAAGAGATTTCACTGATGAAAAATTATATCAAATATTATTTAAATTAGTACAAGATAATATAAAATTGGATTATAAAAGTGTTCAAAATTTTATGTTTCAAAATCAATTATTACAGGAAGATCATTCTACATATTATGGTGGAGGTCAAAGAATACTTAAACCAGATGATTATGCAAGATTTTTAGAAATTCATTGGGAATTTATGCGTAAGGGGCTCTTAACTCCGATTAAAATCGATAGTTATCGCAATACAGAAATATTTTCTTCTGGGTTTGTTTCAGATAAAGGAAAGAAGTATTTTGACCTAGAAAATCCAATTCCATTTTCAGATTTAATGGAGGGTGAGAAAAAAGATTATTTGGATAATAAACCTTATGAAATTCTTAAAGAAGCAAACATTCAATTAATAGATAATGCGGTAAATTATTATAGATTCATAAAAGACATTTTTAGCAAATATGATGACCTTTCGGATGAGGAAAAAATCTTTCTTTCTCAAGAATTCTTTAAAAAGAAGTGGAATCCTTTGGATCTTAAATAATACTAAATTTCATGCAAACTTACAATTTTTTCTTAAATAAATATAAATTTAGAACTGGATCATAAGCTTTTTTCATAATCCGATTAAATTTTTCCATATCCCAATCAATATATTTATAAATATCTTCCAATGTCTTTCTTTTTCCAAATAAATATCTTTCACACTGGTCTAAAGCCATTTTATTATAATAAAGAGAATCTGATGGATTTTTATTCGGTAATTCAAAAGTTTTGTATATTTTAGTTGGATCTTCGAAATACTCGTAAAAAATTAACCAATTTGGCATAATTGCTACCCATACGAACTTTGACTGATTAAATGAAAGAGTTTTATAATCTTGAATGACAACGGCACAATCAGGTAAACATAAGGAATATTCATATTTCTGAATAGAAGGCACAAAATTACCACAAAAATCTTCAATAACATCTTTGGAAAAAATAATATTTTCATATTTTTCTTGCGTAAAGCGGGGTAACTTTTTTAATTCTTCTCTAAATTTTTTATTTCTAGTTCTTAAAATCCATAGAAATACTCTAGCGCTTTCAAAATTCGCAATATTAAATAAATCTCCAATCTCAGTTTTACTATCAGGTACTTTATATTGTGAAAACTTCTCAAAAGTATTAATCTTTTTAACTAATCTATTGTAGTAATGCTCCACTGGTTTTATGTAATTATCTGCTTTCTCACTATAGTAATCTTTATCAGAACAAAATTTATCTAAAGCTTTCTTCTTATTTAGTATAGATTTGATTTTTTTATCATTTTTATCAATATAGAAAATTTCTTGACCATCAGCAAAAACTCTTATCATTTTCCGTTGTAACCAATGCATATTAACCATGATCATAACCTTTATTCTTTGAAACTAATATACAATTTTTAAATATTTTCTTTGATTCATTAATAAGTCCAGAATTGTCTTTCATATCATTTGATAATTCATCATGAACACTATCTAAATTATTATTTTGTAAAAATTTCATCATATAATAGTTAATTAACGCTAATATTTAAAGATATTTGATATAACCTTTATATAATTATTATAACAAGAAAATTGGTGTATTATATAAAAGTTATATACTTTTTAGCGAATTTTTATATTAAATGTTTCCCCAAACTTGCTGTAGAAAAATCTGAGAGGTTCTTCTATATTTAATCTATTGTGAATCACCAGAAAATTAATCTAAAATAACTATAAATGTAATTGTGGTTATTAAATGTCTAAAGTATCTTTTAAAGAAGGTGAAAGAAGAAGAATTCAATCATTTTACGGTATTAACACATATAAAAACCTTAACAGAAAATTATTCTTCATCTATTTCAATAGGAGTTTATCAAATGGTTTTATATTTTGAATGCATACTTAATATTAGAAAGAAAGATGAGAGAAATAAATTTATAATGGTTTTTGCTCATAATGGATGACTTAAAAGAAAAAGCAATAAGAGCGATACGAAAAGATCCCCGAGGTTATAAACATTGGAAACGTACTAACAAATTTATTGACAATATAATAAAAGAAACCTTAAAAAATTCACCAATATTATCATTTAATCCTGAGGCATGGCTTTCTCCACTTTTTCATAGTTATTTTAATTTAAGAAGCCATTATTGGGGTGCTTTTTTTGAATCCGCTCTAAGAAAAACAGAAAAAAGACATTTATTCAATTTATTTGGATTGATAGATCTTAAAATACCATTATATATTCGGATCATTTCGATATTAATACGAATTTGCGTTGATCGAATAATAGATGAAACATATACATCTTTACCGAAATTACCATCCCATTATTATTACCATCCACAGTATTTTGGAATTGCTCATGCAGGATATATGATGAATATTGAAAATTATTTAAATGAAATATCAAATGAGCTTTTTACTAAATTACATAATTTTTTTATGGAATGTAGGGGAGAACCTCCAGAGTGAATGAAAGAGAGTCTTGATTATTCATTACTTATTCCAATTCCTATATCTTTTATAGGAGATTATCAAGATTTCCTTAAAAACCTTAATAAAAAATATTCTGAATTCTATTCTAGTGAAGATAAACTTCAACATCAAGGAAATTTAACAATAGTAACTCCTGCATATATAGAATTTCTAACTGATCCGAAATTCGGATTAGAAATTCTTAAGGATATAATCAAATTTCTTAAGACTATATTAGAAAAATATGATAAATATGAGGATTGTAGGGAAATAATTCATCAATTTTATCCAATGTGTGATTTTTTTGAATATGTTTTTCAAAGAATCCCCAGTCAAAATCAAAGATTTTCTGCTTATTTTACAGAAATTCTAGAAAATGATCTTATTTATTCAAATCAAAATCCAGATATTCTTCAAAAATTAACATATAATTTTAGGAATAGAGAGAGCTCCCTTGCAGATCCTTTTTCCTGTAAAAATATTTTCAAATATAGTTTGGACATATTTGATCGACCTTTTATCAAATTACCAAATAATATATATATCATTTCAATCTATTGGTTGTTTGACTCTTTAGTAAATCTTTTTAGTAAAAACCTACGACAATTTCCAATTTCAATATTCAGGGGTTTTCATGCAGAGAATTACATTAGCTATTTAATTGATCAAGATAAAGATAATAGTATAGTTGCTTATGAAGCACCATTCAAACTCATAATTAGAAATCCTAAAATGCAAGAAGAGAATCACGGATATCTCCAATTAAAAAAGAATTTAGAGAAATTCAAGTATCCTTGGTATGAGATTGAAATTAAGGAAGAAATAGTAGAAAATCAGTTTAATTTTATAGAAATTGATTGTGCAATAATTTCTTCTGGAAAATTACTGATTATTGAAATTAAAGATGATTTATTTTGGGACATTCGTGATCTACCTTATTTCTATCTGATTTGGTATAAGAATTTAAAAGAAAAACTACAACGTGTAAAAGAAATCTTGATAAAAGAAAAAGTTAAGAAAGAATTGCAGAAAATTAATATCCTTTATGAATCTGTTAAAATATTAGTTGTAACCCAACCCCATATAAATCACCCTAATTACATAAATATCTACTATTTGTATAATGAGATAATAGCACTTTTAGGGGATAAAAAGATGTTAATTCTTTCTAATTATCAATTTCCGAAATATCCATTTTAAAATTACCCAATTATATTCAAAATAATTCAAAACCAATCCGAAAGAAATAATAGAGGGTTGAATTTAGTGATAAAAATATTTTTTCTACTCTATAACAATTTAAACCATAAATTAAGAAAATTGCTAACATCCAACCATTTAAATTAGACCTTTTTGTAGAAGAAAATATGAGCAGAAGAAAAAATAAAACCTACATTGATAAG
>JAUWMK010000184.1 GCA_030613185.1 Promethearchaeum sp. | reverse complement strand
GTCATAGGGAGAAAATCATGAAAAATAGAAGGAGAAGTGGATCAAAAAAGGGAGATAATTCACTCATTTATTTGTTGGAAAAAATGGGTGACTTTTAAATGTCCCATATTTACTTTAAAATTTTTCTTTTCTTTCATATTTTTGTAAATAATCACATCCTAATAAGGCTATGTTAAATAATTCTTAGCGGGTTTATTTAATAGACCACTTTGACCGATTTAAATCTAATTTTTTCGCAACGTTCCCCTGCTATTAACCTCTGTAGGTTTTTTTAATATCGGTTTTAATTTGATTTTCATTCTCTTTGCTCACTAATCATCTTGGTTTTTCAGATATTAGAATATAAACATATATAACATCAATGAAATTGAAGAAATTGTAGTTTTGGCATAGGTAGGTATGGTGGGATGATATTGAAGTAATGTTGGTGCGGTTTGCAGAGCAGGGTTTTGTCGTGGGTTTTTGACTTTTTTCCCGATTTTTCTCTTTGATTTCTTAACTACATTTTAAAATTTTTCAAAAGATTTATTAAAATGTAGTGATTTTATAACTACATATTTACTTTTTTTAGATGAAATTATAAAAAGTAGTGATATGAAATGGGTAATTTAACAAAAAGAAACATAAATAAAAAGATATTCTATGCTCTAACTTATAATTATAGAGAAGACAATTTGCCTAAACGAATTGAAAGAAGTTTAGGTTCAAAAAAACCACCTTTACTTGAATTAGAGCTTATCCAAGATAAATTTGATTATGAAGTGTTTCAATTACTATGGCTTGAAACTATTGAGCAAATACAAAAAAAACATTTAATTCATATCAAAAAATACCCAAAGGGATTAAAAAGTAAAGAATTAAGACAATTTGGCATATTATTTACACATAATACTTCAAAAATAGAAGGATCAACATTATCTTATCGAGATACACAAATACTCTTAGATGAAGGTATCACTCCATCGAGTAAACCTATTTCTGATGTAGTTGAAACACAACAACACATGAAAGTCTATGAAATTATGACACAATCCAAAAAGAAAGTATTAAAATTGGATCTCATAAAAGAATGGCATAAAATTCAATTCTACCGAACAGACTCAAGTATGGCTGGAAAATTTAGAGGAAAAGAACTTCCTTATAATGTTAAAATTGGGAATAGCAAATATAAACCTCCAGGTTGGGAAAAAGTTGAATCAGAAATGATGAAATTAAATCTTTGGTATATGCAAAATAGAAATAAATTACATCCCGTATATCTCTCCGCAAAATTCCATTGTTGGTTTATTGCAATTCATCCTTTTATTGATGGAAATGGGAGAACAGGGAGATTATTAATGAATTTTATTTTACATAAGAATAATTATCCTATGTTTGATATAGATCCAAAGCAAAAAACCCAATATTTTAATGCTGAAGAACGATCGATGGTAAATCAGAATTATCTTCACTTTATAGGTTGGTATTGTAGAAATTATATCAAATATACAAAAAAATATCTCAAATTTTTTGATTGATTTTAAAGAATATTTTGTTTATTAATTTATCAACTCTAAGTTAAAATGACTAAAATTTTTACTTTCCTTAGTAAATATATTCAATTAAATGTTTAATCTTTTAAAGCTTTTTCAATGGCAAATTCGGCATGCAGCTGCGTGGTATCAAAAACGGGGATTGTGGAATCATCCGGTTTGATTAAGAGGGGAATTTCAGTACAACCTAATATTACCCCTTCGGCTCCGTTTTTCTGAAGATTAATTATGATCTTTTTATAAATTTCTCGGGCTGGATCGGTGATCTTTCCCAAGACCAATTCATCAAAAATGATTCGATCCACTTCTTTACGTTCTTCTTGGTTCGGGATAATCACTTCGATTTGATGCTTATCTTGCAATCGTATTTTATAGAAATCTTCTTCCATTGTAAACATGGTTCCTAAGAGACCTACTTTTTTCAAACCGAGTTCCTTGATCTTAGAAGCGGCCGTATCTGCAATATGGTAGATGGGAATTTGTAAGTTAGCTTGGATTTGTGCAAATAATTTATGCATGGTATTTGTGCAAATTAATATAAAATCAGCACCTGCTTGTTCTAATTTTTGAGCGATAATTGTTAGATGGTTTGCAATTTCATTCCACTTATTATTATGCATCCATTGTTCAATTGGTTTAAAATCGACTGAATAGAGAAGACACTGCGCAGAGCTCAATCCCCCCAGTTTTTCTTTAATCAATTCATTGAGAATGCGGTAATAATCTAGGGATGATTCCCAGCTCATTCCACCAATTAATCCTATTGTTTTCATCTTGGTTAATCTAACGTTCAAAATTTTTTAAATCTTTATTATTGGAGTAAAAATGTTATTATTACTATTTAAGCTTTGCATCCTAACTCCATAAGAAAATAAAAATAGGAGATTTAAATTTTAGAATGATAACAAATGATAAAAATTTAAATAACATTGTTATCATGTATTTATTAATATGAAAATTTTTGGAATGGAAAATAAAAATCTGCTTATAAAATCCTTCATTGTTGGAGTATTATGGACTGCGTGGATCTATCTTTGGTTTTTTCATGGATCTTTTGCTGTTGGTTCTTCTTTTTTTGGATCTTGGACCAATTGTTTTCCATTTCATTATGTTATAAGCACATTTACTTTATATTCTATCTTATATCTACCGCAAAATAGCAATAACACCAAAAGAAGTCTCATTTATTTATTAAAAATTTGCCTCATTCAATTTATTAATGTTTTAGTTCTCTTCTTGGTTTTCATCACATCCCATATCTTCCTCTTAATTATCCTTATTCTCTTTCTCAATTTTATCATAGTATGGAAAGCTAAATATAGACAATTAAACTTTTGGGAGAAATTTAAATCTACTATAACATTATCAGTGAAAAGAGAATCCAGGATTAAAGAAAATCAAATTAAGTTATTCATTTTCATTTTTTCAGGTGTTATTCTTCTCAACCTGAGTGGATTTTATTTTGATGATGATTTAATCTACATTGTATTTACAGTTACGCAAATTGTGTTTTCCGTTGGATATTGGTTATATGTTTCAGAAAATAGAAAATGGATCGATCGTTTTTTCGATTTTCTGGCTCTTTTAGTTCTTAATTTCTTCAATCTTTTACACAAGTTTTTAGTGTGGTCATATATAGAAGTCAATATCAGCAGAGACATCCTATTTTTGATTTTAGCAATGTTGCTTGAATTTTTTCAAGTTTATATATATTATTCTTTCTCTTCCCGAACATATATTGCAGATTTTGCACTTAATCTTCATAAAACGCCTGCTCAATTCAAAATTTCTTCAGAAATACCTGGTGAAAAGGAACAAATTTACTGTCCCAAATGTGGATCTGTGATTGAACAATTGGATTCTTCAATCAATAAAGAAAATTCACCAGTATTCTGCCCTTTTTGTGGTGAAAAAATAATGCGATATGAGTTATTAGATATTTCTGAAGCAGAATTACTCATCAAACATCAAAAAATTTTACAAAAGTTGGATCACAAAGGTGAATCTCGTTCTCACCTTCCATAAAAACAACACGGTGGAATTCTATGGGCAAATCAAGTCAAGAAAAAATTGAATACGCACAGCAATTATTAAGCGCTGATATTCCTTATCGGGAAATTCAAGAATATTTGAAATTGCGATTCGGATCAGGTATGTCAAATACAACCTTGCAAAAACTTCAAGATGAACGTGATGAAATTAACCGATTACGAGAGGAATTAAAACGCTGTAAATATCAATTAGATCTCTATAAACGACTTTATAATGAATTACTTGAAAAATTGCAGGGGAAACTCTAATGAATTCATTTCAGATTCCCAAATTTGTATTTCATCATACAATATGTTATATACATTGTTTACCAATATCTTTAAGTAGAAGAAGAAAAATGGAAGTCTAGATTCATAAAAAGAAAAAAAAGGAAATCTAATAATTTCGAACGAATTCATTGATGAATTTTTCTCGAAATAATTAATTTAAAAAAAAAAGGTTTAAGAATAACAATGGTCAATCTTCTGGGTTTTTATCTCAATCAAACGAGACGTGGAATCAAGCAATCCTATATGGTGATTTTTTCCATTGGGTTGGCATTATCCATGGTTTGGGCAGTAAACTTTACCATCGAAGGTGGGTTATCCGTAAGATTTCCCGCGGAATTTACTAATGCAGAAGATTTTATTATCCAAACCCGTCAAGATGGGAACGTTAGTGTTGGTGAAATTGCTCAAGAAATTTCGATATTAAATGAAACTTTACGAGAAATTCCAGAAGAAGAAGGTGGAAACCGGTTAGATTATAACAGTTATTCCTTCTTAGATTTAAAGATCGATGGAGGGAGTTTTGGTAGCCGCCCAAATGCAACACGAATCATTGATAGATATGATTTCCTTCAGGCAAATGTCCATTTTTTAATTTATGAACCCTCTTATTTTTCTTCCTACCGGTTTCAAGCATTATTTAATATCTTAGAAGGTGATTATCCATCCTCACCAGATGAAGTATTAGTCCCTTACCTATTCAAAGAATTCTTATTCTACCGTCTGGGCGACACCCTTGATATGGATTTTTTTCTCGGAGATATTCTCCTAAGATCCGCTGATATGAATTCAATTAACAATACCATCACATTTGGCTTAGAAGGGGATTATCAAATCTTCCGTCTAAATGGGAGTAAAATTGTTGGATTCTATGCCCCAAAAAATGAAGAAATGACGTTATTGGGGTATTTTTATGATTTTTATGCCACGGATCAAACTTTTTTGCAATCTATCGTATATGATTGGCGTATAACACAGTCTTACCAGACACCTCTCTTCTTTAGTTCGGATTTTAGCGAGTATGAGTTAGACATCCACCCTGTGATGGATTTTTACTCACAATTAACACAAAATGAAACGTTCTACGAAATATTAGTCGATAATGTTTGGTCTCCTACACTCTCACCTACCAATGACATAATCCACTTTGGTAATTGTGTTGAAATCGAACCTGCTTCTTTAATCCATGATAAGACCATCCAATTAAAAAATCAAATTCTTGACTTGGAAAATATTTTGACAAACAATATGGCTTTGGATTATATTGTTATTAACCGGGTGTCCTCTGAATTGAACGAAATAATGAATCAGCAATCCTTGACGCGATTTCTAAGTCTATTGATAAATATTCCGGTAATAATTTTTTCCCTTTTTATTTCAATAATGAATATTCGGGCTACAGAATCCAAACGGATATCGGATCTATTCCAGTTAAATATTAAAGGAATGACTAAAAAACAAATAAAAGAGCAGATGGGTTTTGAAATTGGGTTTGTCGGAATTTTTAGTAGTATTGTTGGGGTCATCTTTGGAACAGGGTTTTTCTTTCTCATAAGATCAACCTTATCCCCTTTATTTTTCCCAAATTTGTCTCCCAAGCAAATTCCGTTGATTATTTCCCCTATTTGGATAGGAATTACGATATTGATCGGGGGAATAATCTCATTCTTTTCCTATTACCCAACCTTAAAGATAATAAAAGATACTGAAATTGGGGACATGGCCGAGTCTATTGAGACCAAAGACCTTCAAGCGATCTATAACGAAAAAACAACCTACGAGAACCGTGACCCTCCGATCAAAAAGAAAAAACTACAGGAAAAACACAAGATTAAGAAAAAAAAGAACCAATATGAAGATTCTATTGAAGGATCAGAAAAAAAAATCCCAAAATGGTCTTATCTCTTAATGTCTACTATTCTCATACCTATTTTTCTGTTCATTTCTGTTATTTATTCCGCATCCCATCCTACAGGGCAATTTTGGAGAAGCTTGCTTGGAAATGTGTATTACGGTTTCAATACTTATTTGGTTATTGTCTTGGGTGGAGCGGTTATTTTGAGTGTATATGGACTATATCGATTTTTTATCATAGAATCACCACGTCGGTTAGCAAAGTTAACCAAATTCTTATCAAAACCATTATCCCGAAGATTAGATTATATCTTTGGATTGGAGATGGTTAGAAGGAGAGAATTTCGTTATATAATTTTATTAGTCTCAATTTTTACCAGTCTATCTGTAATGATAAATCCTATTGCAGTTTCTCTTCAAAGTTATCCTCTTATTGTCGAAAATTTAGATATTGGAGGTGATGTTAAAGTAGAAGTAGAATTTAATGAAGGATGTATCACAAATTCTGATTTTTTTCCCCAATTTAAGTTAGATCTCCGAACTAATATTAGCCAAGAGCTAAATACTCAAATTGGGGATATGACTAATATTATGACCCAAAATCCCGAATTTTATTATAAGGGGGAAGAAGACAACACTGTGCATCCCGCTACCTATTATTTAGATTTTCCTGAATACTTGACTTCAATTGCTTCTGGTGATAAAATTTTACCCAATGATGAAGTAACTCAAAAGCTCGAGACAGCAATTGAGTATAATGACCAAGCAGACCAGGATCAAGTAGGTTTGATTTTATCCCACTATTTTAGTTATTATGATGATGTTTCAGAATATGGAAATTTCTTTCTTAATTTCTCTTATTATAATCATATATCCGAGGAAATTGAGAGCAAATGGTTGGAATGTAAAGTTATTGCCCGTGTGAATTATATGCCGGGGCTTTACAATTATTATTCCCAATATAATTCTATGAATAATATATTTTTAGATATCTCTCGGGTGCTCCCTACCAACTGTACGGTTTATTCGTTAAAACATACATATTTACTAAATTTTGAACACCAAACCGAAATTCCTTTAAATTTTGAACAAGATCTCAAGATTGGGATACAAAACACTGTGAAATTCAGCTCTATATATTTGTATAACTATGAGTGGTTGGAATATTCAGAAGGATTTGGAATACTTAAAACTAAAATGGGCTACAGTCTTTATTCATTGTTAGTGATTGGGCTAATCTTAGGGATCGGGCAAGGATTAATTTTTACCCAGACATCAAAAGCAAATAACCAATTTAATGGAAATTTAATTATTCGTGGAGTATCAAAGAAACAGATCTTTAAATTTGGTAGTGCTCAATTAGGGCTCTTTATATTGTTTGCAATGGTCTTTTCTATTGTAAGCGTTGTGATACCTCTTATATGTGCTCTTCGATTTTCCCAAATTACTTTTATGTTTGAACGTTATTCTTATGGGGGTTCGACTTCCACGATAAAATATCCTATTTTCGTCAATTGGGGAATCCTATTAGGAAATATTGCAATAATTGCTTTATCTGGGCTTATCATATATACTATATTCTTTTTTTCCCAAAAACGTGAGAAATATTTCATTGCAATGAAACAATTATAAAATATTCAATCTGTATTATTATTAAAAGAACAAATTAGATGAAAAAAAATGACCGAATCTGATGGAATTAAAATCAAAAGTAGCCCTTCCAAACCTATTGCTGAATTGAGCGAACTATACAAAATATTCAAACAAGGGCAAAACGAAGTTATGGCGCTAAAAAATATCAACTTAAAAGTCTACCCAGGAGAATTGGTTGTTATAATGGGACCCAGTGGTTCTGGAAAGACCACACTCCTCCATGTGATTGCTGGGATCACGCGACCTTCAGCGGGTAATGTGACCGTCAACGATCTTAAAGTGGAAAAGTTGAAAGATGAAGGTATTCAAGACCTATTGCAAAACCATATTGGGATGATTTTTCAGTTCTTTAATTTAATCCCTACCCTAACAGCAACCGGAAATGTCGAAATGCCCATGATCGTTGCCAAAATGCCAAAAATCCAAAGAAAAGAAAGGGTTCAATATTTATTAGAAGAAGTGGGAATGATGGAACGTGCAAACCATAGACCTTTCGCGCTCTCAGGAGGAGAAAAACAAAGAATCGCCATTGCCCAAGCCTTTGCTAATAATCCAGAATTGATTTTAGCTGATGAACCTACTGGTAATGTCGATTCCGTTTCTGCTGAAAAAATTATGCAATATTTCAAAAAGGCTCTATTAGACAATCCCGAAAAAGCAATGATTATCGTCACTCATGATATAGTTTTCCGAAAAATTGCAGATCGCACACTTATCCTGCGTGATGGTGAAATAATTAAAGAATACGGGCGATTTAGTCCAGATGATCTGAAATCCCAAGAAAATGTCAATATACCTGATCAGATTGGTGAAATCACTCAAAAACATGAACAAGCACGGGCTCTAATTAATGGGAAACCAGATCACCAATTCTTCGAAGAAATCACCCAATGCCCAAAATGTGGATCGGAGGAAATTTTCAAAGCTTATGACAAAGAGGCAGGGGCATTATTTACACATAACCAACAAATTGTTACCCGGATGTCCATTGCGTGTCTGAAATGCCGTGAAATCACTTATCACTACGCTGGGATGTATAACATTAAAAAAGACCTCCATCAACCCCATGATTAATATTTTGGGATGATGGAATTACTAATACAATTAACCTTTAGGATCTAGAAAAATGCGACCAACCATCAAATACACATTTTCACAAGCAATAAAAGAGTTCAAACGGTTACCCTTGTTGATAATAGGACTAGGGATAACTCTTTCTTTGGTCACAAGTATGAATATTTATATATATAATGCTAAGGTTTATCAGCTGGAAAATTATAAAAGTAGCTTCTTTGACATCGCAATCCTCGAAGATATCCAAAACAAAAATTTCCCGTTAAACGGGACCCAATTCTACGAATCTGACTATGAATTATTTGTTACTGATGTTTATAAGGATTTTCCAATAAAGCAACATTTTCCCATTTTCCAACTCTCTAATGATTATTTCATATTTGAATCAACTGAAGTGGAAACCCATGATAACCATACCGATCACTTAAACTGGCTATTTTCTGACTCCGCTTTTTATGAATCCAAAGATTTTTCACGCGATTATACTCTCTATTCGGGGCGATTACCCCAAAATGAGACCGAATATCTGATTGATTTTGTTTCAGCAGTAAAAATGGGGTTAATTACAGGGCAAATAAACCATGCACAACTATCAATTATGGAAGACTTGAACTATACAAAAACCCTTCGAAGTTACTCCCTCTCGAACCCCTTTATGAATGTGGTGGGTGTGATTATACCCAATTATGGTTATTGCCAACTTTTATCCTATTGGTCCAGGATTAAGATGAGCTATTCAATGGAACGAGTAGAAGATGTTGAAACTGCATTAATTGAAGATTGGTGGGCAGGGTTGGT
>JAUWMK010000344.1 GCA_030613185.1 Promethearchaeum sp. | reverse complement strand
TTTATTTGTTTGTAGTTTTCCTAATTCTCGAATAATTTGCCCATCCTTAATAATCAAAGTCCTATCAGCAATTTTCCTTAAGTTTGGATTGTGGGTTACAATAACTACAGACTTATTCGGATTTTTTTTTATGAAATCTTTAAAAATATTCATAACATTCTCTGCACTGATAGAATCAATATTTCCTGAAGGTTCATCAGCAAGGATCACAGTCGGATTATTTGCAAATGCCATTGCAATCGCAATTTTCTGTTTTTCACCACCAGACAAGGTAAATGGTCTGTGATGTGCCCTATCTACAAGGTCTATCTCTTGGATCAGTTGTTTTACGCGCTCTTTTTTGATTTTAGTATCTTTACCAGCTATAATCATAGGAAGTTCGATGTTTCCTTCAGCGGTCAAGCTTGGAATTAAGTTGAAAAATTGAAATACAATTCCAATTTCATTTTGAAGAATTTTTTGAACACCCTGGTCGTTCATTCGAGTTATATCATACCCTCTAATGAATATATGTCCAGCACTGGTTCGATCCATTCCGGAAATAACGTTTAGAAGCGTCGTTTTACCAGAACCACTTGGACCCATAATCACGACGATTTCTCCTGCATATATGTCCAAATCAACTCCCTTCAATGCAATTACTTCTAAATTTGCTTGCCTGAAGATTTTATAAACGTTTTTACATCGAATGTTTACTATTCTTTGCCGACTACCCATTATATTATCGGAAGGGGTTTCTAAGTTTTCCGATATTTCATTCAATTCCGATATCCCTCTTTACTTTTGATTTCATCATCACTCATTTCTATCACTTATCCTAAAATTTATGAAAATACTGTGTTATGTTTTTTTTTGATTCAAAATAATATGCTACTAAATAGATTACAAAGGAACTGAGAACAATTATTCCTAATGTTCTAAAAAGCTCTATACCATTAACAAATAGTGGTAAAGAAATAATTCCCTTTCCATAATTCATTACAATGGCAATTTGTAAAAAGGAAAAGGATGTAAGAAAACCACTTACTAATCCTGTGAGAATTCCAATAAGAAATATTATGAATATCTGTGATAAGATCAATTTCAATAAACCCAAGCGGCCAAAACCTCGTGCTAATAACACACCATTGAAATATTTATTTTCTCTTTGGAAAGCGAGAATCAAAATTGCTAAACCAAAACCCATTAACACTCCTATCATTGTAAACTCCAAGTAAATTATCCCGTAAATTCCAGATTCAGTAAGATCCATCTTATAGTTTAAATCATTCCAATTTTGATCATAAAATTCATAACTGCGATAATCTATATAATTGACAGTAGCAATGTCAAGTATTTCTATAAGAACGTCTCTATCATCTTCAATATCATTATCAATATCAATCATATGAAACAATTCAAATCCGTGAAGGAGATCTTTATCTTGATTTACCGAACCGATATCAACTATCATTATTTCATCTCTCTCTCCCCATTGATCAGATGATAAAAAAAGACCAGGCATCACATCCGTTGAAACAATAATTTTCACTGTAATTGTTTCAAGTTTAGTCTCATACGAACTAGAATTAAAATACCCATGCTTAAAAGTAAATGAATCACCAAGTTCTAATCTATTTAAACCTAAAAATCCAGTGTTAACAATTACACCTGGTATTTCATTTGAAGGATCTTTATTATAATTGACTAAACCTTCAATTCTTGAGATATAATCACTATAAGGTAATTTTTTTCCATCTTCCTTAATTATATCTAGATATTTTTCAATATCAAAATGATATATGTCTAAATAATAATCATTTTTTGCCATTTCATTATAACACGTCAATACTTGGTTGATTACTGTTTCATTTTCTGCATTTTTATATGATTTCATTTGAGATTCTAGTAATTCAACATCAGAAGTATTTGTTAAATTCATAGTCTCATCATTAATTCTTCCTTGAAAATCAGAACCCACTTGAAGGTTATCCATTATTATATCGTAACGTGAAAATGAATTCAAGAACACATTTGTGAAAACCAGCAATGATGTAAATATCCCCACTAAAAGGATTACGGTTTTATATTGTTTACGTTTTACCATTTCAATTCCGCAGATAAAACTTTTTTCTTTTAGAAAAATATAAGATAGAAATTTTGAAATTCGTGCAAATCTACTGGGTTTTTCAATTGCAATTATCCGAATAATTCCAACAGCAAATAAAATCGGGGATATTACTGCAAATATAAAAATAATTAAGAAATAATGCATTATTAAATCTGAAAGAGCAATAAATATATCTGGAGCAGATGGTAAAGAACCGATATAATATAATAAATATACGATCAAAGGAAATAAAGATATAATAATAAGAGCAATTGAAAGTTTCGCTTTCTTTTTTTCTTTTGTTTGGACTGCGTTTTGATATAGCAAATGTTTTTTTCGTTTCTTTTTAATCTTTTTCGATCTTGATTCTTTTTCAATTTCTGTAGAATTTTGCTGGTCTTGAGATCCCTCATAAAACGGAGTTTCTTCTATTGATACTTTCTTCTCTTCTGCCGATCTAAAAAGTGATTTTTCATCATATTCAACATCCATTGAATCCGATCCCAATATCGTCAATAATTTATTTGTGGGTAGTTTCCCAACATAAACGATAGATGAAAGACTGGCAAGAAATGTTATTCCAATCCCTATTGAATAAGTTAAAATAACAGTTCCCCATGTAATACTTGGTATTAGTACAACTTCTGTATCGCGAAAATCAAAGAGAAGATCACCTAATAATTCCCGAAATCCATAGAAAGTTCCTAAACCTGCAATTAACGCAATTGTTGATGATGCAATCCCATTAAAAAGTGCTTCTATGAAAAATTGTTTTCTCAATAGAGAATTCGGTGAACCCTTGCTTCTTAAGAGAAGAAATTCATCCAATCTGGACTTTGTATTTGTTTTAATCGCAAAAGAGCCAATAAAAATTGCAAATATTATAATAGGAAGATTTAAGATTTGTAATATTATGCGAGATATACTTGACATGAGATATAATTCACTTAAATGCCAAGATAGATAATCTTGAAAAACAACACTATAAGGAAGTTGTCTCTCGATTACATAAGTCTCTTGCGAGATTTTTCGAGAGTACGAGTTAAGACTATTAAAATTAATTTTATCTCGATCATAACAAATTCCTATACCCCAATTTTTATCAATCCTTGTATCAGAATACGCATCTGAACCTCTAATTAAATTAAAATTATTAATTAAAATTTGAACTGGATGAGTTGGTTCAGGCGAAGAAAAATTAATATGACAAAACACAAACTCCCTTGATCGAGTCACTAAGGATTCAAAACCTGTGACAGAATTATTTTCACTATAATAATTATATTTATTCGTTAGCCAAGAATCTGAAAAAGAATAATAATTAAATTTTCCAGCATAAATACCCACAACTTTAACATCAGATAATGAAAGAGTTGAATTTATTGTGTCTTCAAATACTTCAGATTTTATATCAAGATTGGTTGTTTCACCTAAAGTTAAATTCATTTGGTAGGCTAAATGAATTGAAATCAAAATTTCTTCATCGGATTTTGGGAATGTCCCATTGATTATTGAAAAATAATCGTCAAAACGTTCTGATATATAAAAATTTTCATCAAATAATCCAATTCTAACATCATCTCCTTCAACTAATCCAATTCCTTGAGAAGCACTACCATATTCTTTAGTATAATTCTTATAAAAGGTTAAATCATGCGAATCTAATTTAAAATATAGAAAATTGGATTCAATTTCCAAATTTTTAGAATCTTGAAACAAAGATACGATTGAACTATCATAAGATTTAAGACTTTGTGAAATATTATCTGAAGAAGCTTGATATCCATATTTAACATCAAAATCAAGGATTTGATCATATGATTCATTTACAAGATGATGCTGGTATGAATCTATGAATAAACTGATTCCACTTACCATGCTAAGGGCTAAACTTAAACCTAAAATGATTAGAACGGAATTTTTTAAATTCCTAGTCCCCTGAGAAAAATAGAAGGAAAAGCGATTACCCATTATTTATCATCTGTTTTTTAATCAATTTTTGAAATAAATTTTATTGTAGTAATGTAAACATATTAGTTCGAGCTTTAAAAAATCTTTTTTGTACGATAGATATCCATAGATTTTATTAAATGTTATAAAAATCAATTTTTCTCACCCTTTAATTTTGATTTTAATGTTTTAAACAAATTGAAATATAGGTTCTTATATCTAATATTAACAATTCTTTGATGACTGCCCAATAAATTATCAGATAGTGTTTCCAATATCTTGGATACTTCTGGCAATTCAGATATCTCATCTTTACTTTTAATTTCATTATCATTCAAATCTATCACTTATCCTAAAATTTATGAAAATACTGTGTTATGTTTTTTTTTGATTCAAAATAATATGCTACTAAATAGATTACAAAGGAGCTGAGAACAATCATCCCTAATATTTGAGCAAGCTCTAAAATGTTAACAAATAATGGAAAAGAGAATAACCCTGTACCATAATTCATTATTGTAGCAATTTTCAAAAATGAAAAAGATGTAAGAAAACCACTTAATAATCCTGTGAGAATTCCAATAAGAAATATTATGGATATCTGTGATAGAATCAATTTTAACAGACCAAGGCGACCAAAACCTCGTGCCAATAACATACCGTTGAAATATTTATTTTCTCTCTGAAAAGAGAGAATTAAAATGGCCAGACCAAAAGCCAATAATATTCCAATCATTGTAAACTCCAAGTAGATTATTCCGTAAAATCCAGACTCGCTTATCTCCATTTTATATTTTAAATCATCCCAGTTTTGATCGTAAATTTGAATATAAGCAATATCAGCATAACCAATTGTAGCATTGTTAAACATACTTCTAAGAACATCATGATCTTCTTCAACATCGGCATCAATATCGGAGAAGCAGCCGGCCAAACCATTTTCCATCTTCATCTCCACGTCATCCCGCGGTATCGAGGCGATGTCAAGGACCCGCCGGGTGGTGTGGGCCAGGTCATCCCAGAAAAGGGAAACTACCTGCGGGGCA
>JAUWMK010000298.1 GCA_030613185.1 Promethearchaeum sp. | reverse complement strand
CAGAAAAAATATAAGATTTTATGACGGTACGCAAAAAATTTAACCAGATAAATAAGTACAATCTTTTTAATGAAAGATCACATTTTTGAAATAAACAGACTCAAAAAAAATTGAAGGAAGTTATTTTTGAACAGCCCCTTACACTAGTGTTTAATTCAGTTATTAGAGAAGTGTATCTATGAATAGTATAATGAAGACCATTTGGATTTTCAGTCCAATTTAGAGAAATTTCCCCCGTATTACTTGGATTTGAAGTTATAAGTTCTAATATTGGAGGGGTGGGATTTGGGAATTCTACCGATACACTGACACAATTTGAAAATTCAGAATTTCCTGTTTCATTAGATGAGCATACAGCATAATAGTAAACTGCATCAACAAATACTGAATCATCAAAATATGTCTCTTCAGTATTTCCTATTTCTATCAAACTTTGCATATAACCATTAATATAACTGAAATCTCGATAGATTGTGTAATTATCTGCATCTTGAATTTCGGACCAATTTAAATATATATTTCCATTGAAACTTGGGTTGGGTGTTATAGGTGATAAAACTGGGGCATTAATTTCACTCCATCCTGCAAGACGAGCCCATAACCACCAAATTGCATATGCCTTTTGATTACCATTTAATGCTTGTGAGTGAGCACAGCTACAAGAATACCAATCTTCATCTTCTATATGTGAAGCCTGCCATTCCAAAGCCCAATTTCCACTAGTTTCTCCATCATCATAGTTGCATGAATCTGTTACATATTTATCGCCAAAATATTCTCCATCCGGATTATATGATTCAATATCAGCAAAATCGTATAATATTTTATTATTTGTTCTGCAATAATCCCTAATTTGTTCATTTCTTAAATGTAAATTCCCTTCTAAACCAGATCCGACAGTGTGTCCGGTCATATATACAAATCGAACATCCGAATAATCATTTTCAAGAGATGACATTAAATTTAAATACGTTTCAATATCTGTTTCTGAGCCATCAGCTTGACCACACCAACTCCAAATAACGATATTCACATCAACATTAGAAGGGTTATCCAAATATATTCGTGTTCGTTCTGCCCAAGAAGTTCTATCTGGGTTCCCAAGATCTCCGCTAATTCCGTAATCATCTATATCCAAAGATCCTTCTTCAGGTCCATCGTGCCAATTATAAAGGCCTTCGGTGCCTCCAAGCCCTTCTTTGAATGAAGGTAGTTCTGTCATTCCATCTATTAATTGGGATCCGTGAGAAGTGTGACCGTAAACTATATGTAATGATTGTTTTGCAGATATAATCGCTGAATCTGGAATTTGATCATTTCTTATTAAGTTGACTATAGAATGGTCAGCGACAATTGAAGAATCACTTTTCTTCGGAATTTGAAAGTCTAATTCAAAATTCTGTTTATTCAGATTAATATCTATGTAATTATCATTTTGAGATAAGTTGGAGCTAAAGAATATATAAAATAGCAATATAACAGAAAATATTTTTAAAAATCGAATTTTAACCATAAGCATTCTAGAGGGGAACTAGGTTATAAATAAAAGTTTCTTGATCATAATAGAATAAAAATTAAGGATTTCTCATCATAATTGATCACTATTTTCAATTTTTAGAAATTTGAAATAGAAATCGCAAAAAATTTTTATAAAATTATCAATAAAGGTAATTGTTTTTAAATCAATAATGAATTATTATTTGAAAATAAAAAAAAAAATGAAGATGAAAAAATATGCCTAGTTTCAAAGAAACCTATGATAATATCAAAGCCGATATAACAAAAGGCGAAAAGAATTTCAATGTTGAATGCACAATGTTGAAGGATGGAATGCAAGTTGAAATTAAGATGGGTGCAAAACCACACTTAGTGGTTATTGACGCGCCTCCAGGATTGGATGGGGCCGATATGGGACCTAGTCCTCTATTAGCTATTTTAGGCTCAATTGGGGCATGTATCATTGCAGTTACCAAATTTTGGGCAAAAATTATGGATGTTCAGATAGATGAAATGAAAGTATTCAGCCGTGGGCACATAAATCTTGGAGCAATTTTTGGACTTGATGAAAATATGTTACCGGGTTATGATAAAGTTGAACCAGTTATTCGAATAAAAAGCCCTGCGCCAGAAGAAAAAATTAATGAATTAATGGAGAAAGTATTTACCCATTGTCCAGTGATTACAAATTTTGGTGGAGCTTCAGCTATTAAACCTTCTTTCAAATATAGAAAATCCGAATAAGAAATTACGTTATTATTTGCAATTTTTTATCTTTTTTATTAATTCTCTAATTGTTTCAATAGTTCTTAATTATGAATTTCTAATATGTGAAGCTAATTAGCAATTTTTAATAAAAATCAGAAGATAGACAATATTACTGGTTGTTTCCTATGAAAAGAACATTATCAAAAAAGAATGCTTATGTAATTACAATCATTGGAATTATACAATTTTTTATCTTTACAATTATTGCGATGTTCTTTTATCCTGGAGGAACTCGTGAGGATTCAACTACTAGTGGATATTCTTTTTTCCAAAATATGTTCAGCGATTTAGGTATGACACAAGCATATTCTGGAATATCGAATCTCGTTTCAATGTGGTTATTTAGCATTTCCATGGGTTTAGTTGGGGCTTCAATAATAATTTTTGTGGTTGCATTTGATAATACTCTAAATACTGCAGATAAAAAGGGTTATATCTCAAGATTCGCATCATTTTTTGGAATTATTGCAGGATTCTGTTTTATTGTTGTTGGTTTCACACCAAAAGATCTTGAATGGGCTAATATTTCTCATTTTGTATTCCAATACGTAGCATTTTTAGCAATCATACTTATGGGAATCTTATATTCTATTTCAATCTTTAAAGATAATGCATTATCAGTTATTTATGGATTTGTTTTTATTGCTTGTGTGCTTGTGCAGTTTGTTTATATATTGATTTTATATAAGATTATTCCTGTAAATTTAATCGTTGATGTAACTGCTCAAAAAATAGTAGTTTATGCTCAAATTCTCACTTTTTTAATCCAATCATATGGAGGGTTAAAGAAAGAAACAATTAAAACAGAAAAAAATTGAAAAAATTACCAATATCTCTTTATTGTAGTATCCCTAATAATATCTGCCTTATCTGGATAATCCAAATTATAATGTGAACCTCGACTTTCTTTGCGTGCCATAGAACTCTCAACAATTAAACGGGCTACTGTTAAAAGATTTCGTAGTTCAATTAAATCACTGGTAATTTTAAAATTCCAATAATAAGAATTTACTTCATCATGAAATAGTGTAATTCTATGTCTTGCACGTAGAAGAAAACTGTCTGAACGAATAATTGATGCATAATGTTGCATTGTAGAGCGAATTTCTTGCCAGTTTGAAGTAATTACAAATGCTTCTTTGGAATCTTCAACATTACCACAAACCCACTCTTTTATTTCTACATCATTTAATGGAATATCTTTATGGTTTTGACCTACGTATTGCCCACATTCATGACCACAAACAAGACCTTCCAGCAATGAATTGCTTGCTAACCTATTTGCTCCGTGAAGTCCAGTGTAAGTGGACTCTCCTACTGCGAATAACCCAGGTACAGATGTTTTTCCTTCGATATTTGTTTTGATTCCACCACAACAATAATGGGCTGCTGGAACAACGGGAATAGGATCAGTTGTTATGTCGATATTAAACTCCTTGGCCTTTCCATAAGTCCCTGGAAATCTTTTTTTAATATATTTAGGATCTTTGAAAGATATATCTAAGTATACATAATCATCCCCAGTTTCTTTTAGAATTTTATCAATTGCTCGTGATACTATATCACGAGGTGCCAATTCCTTTTGGGGATGAATACTTTCCATAAATCTTTTCCCTTGAATTGTTTTCAAAATTGCACCTTCCCCGCGCAATGCTTCAGATACAAGGAAATTTTTTGCAAGTGGGTGATAAAGACAAGTTGGATGGAATTGAATCATTTCCATGTTGCATATTTCGGCACCAATCCGCCAAGCCATCGCTATACCATCACCTGAAGCTACATCAGGATTACTTGTATAAAGATATACTTTACCGCAACCACCTGTAGCTAATACTGTAGCTTTTGCTTGAATTGTATATATTTCTTGATTTTTGTTATTCAGAACATATGCTCCGACACATTTACCTTTTTTTTCAATGAGATTTATTGCTACCTGTTCTGTCCGAAATTCTATGTTTGGTAGTGAACGTGCCTTTTTAATTAGTACTTTTAAAATTGAACTTCCAGTGAGATCACCCGTATGAAGAACTCGTCGGGTATGGTGACCACCTTCTTGACCTAAATCAAAATCACCATTAGTTTTTTTATCGAAATTTACTCCCCAATCAATTAATTCTTGTATACGCTCTGTTCCATGGTTTACAACAAATTTAACAACATCTTCTTTACAGAGACCGTCTCCAGCAATTAATGTATCTTGAATATGACCTTTATAATCTTTGCTCCAAGGGCCGGATGATGCAATTCCGCCTGCAGCATAAAACGTATTACTGTCTTCATAGCCTTTTTTTAATAGAAGGAGCACTTTTCCGTAATTTTGTAATACGATTGCAGTTGACAGACCAGAAATTCCCGCGCCGATTATAAGAAAATCGATTTTTTCAATCATTATATAATATTATTCTGGAAAAGAATAACTATTAATTTTTATTTAATGATAGAAAAAAAAGAAATATGGAAGAATATTCTAATTGGAAAATTTCGGAAGAGAACGGAATTTTTTGGGCAAAATTGAATCGCGCAGACAAAATGAATGCTTTTAATCAAAAAGTAGCAAATGAATTAAATAATATTACAATGTATGTCAAAAATAGCTCTTCGATTAAGGTTTTTGTTATTGGGACTGCATCAAATGATTATTTTTCAGCTGGAGCTGATGTAGATTGGTTCATTAAAATTAATGGACCTGAAGCTGTAGATGTTTCATATCAGGTTCATCAAGTATTTGGAAATTTAGAAAGATTATCCATTCCAGTCATAGCAGCTGTTAAAGGTTTGTGTTTGACTGCAGGTTTAGAGTTAAGTATGTGTTGTGATATGATTTATGCAGCAGAAAACGCAAAATTTGGGCAAATTGAATGCCGATTTGGGATAACCCCCGGTGGTGGAGGAACTCAGCGGCTTACTCGTTTAGTTGGGCCGTTAAAAGCAAAAGAATTAATATATTTAGGAAGAATCATTAGCGCGGAGGAAGCAAACAAGATAGGATTGGTCAATGCTGTGTTTGAGTTAGAAAATTTTGATACTAAGATTAATAAGATTTGTCGAAAAATTATTCTTAATTCTTCAGAAGCCATTCGAGAATGTAAATTTTTGATACAACAAGCAACTTATATTAATGAAACGGGTTTTCAAAGGGAAGAGATTGTATTTGGGAAACGATTTGCTTCAGGTGAGCCAAATGAAAGGTTATCGTTTATGAAAGCTCAACAGAAGAGAGCTAAAAAGAAAGAAGAGCGTTTAAAGAAGAAAAAGCAAGAATGAAGAACATGATTTGTACTCCCTTCCGTTAAGTGGAGTCTCTTTTTAATTTTAATAATTGTCATATAAATTAATATAATAATAAAACTTACAATTGATGATTCATCTGAAGTAAAAATGGATTTAGATGATGATAAGAAAATTATAATTACAAAGAAAATTCACCCTCTTGAAATTGAAGATGATTTATTTGAAGGAGTTAATCCTTTCACAGATCAAGAAATTAAAGAAGTAAAAAAATCTTTATTCCCTAATACTTAAAATTATGATAACCTATGGTAAAATAAAAAATTCATTATAGAATATGTTAAAAAAAAACTTAAACCTTTCCCATTGGTTTCTCCTTTTTGAAACGCTTTTTGTCGTCCAACCAGACAACAGAAATATTTAAATTCTTGAAAAACTTCCTTACTTT